>DAOPJR010000008.1:19501-60562 GCA_035399765.1 Draconibacterium sp.
ATAAAACGGGCAGCCTTGTCCGAACTGTCAATATCAAGTACACCTGCCAAAACCATAGGCTGATTGGCAACGAAACCAACTGTTTCACCATTCATACGGCCAAACCCAATAATAATGTTAGGTGCAAACATTTCCATAATCTCAAAGAATTCAGAACCATCCGTGATCGTTTTAATCACTTCCCGCATATCATATGGAATGCGTGGATCGGATGGAACAATGTCTTCAATCTTTACACCTTTTAACGGAAGTTTTGGTTTGTGTGCCAACGCTTTTCTCAGGTTACTTCGAGGAATGTAGCTAATTAGTGTTTTAATCTGTTCGAAACACTCTAATTCTGTTTCTGCATAGAAATGAGCATTTCCAGTTATTTCAGCGTGTACTTTTGCTCCACCTAATTCTTCCATTGAAACGTCTTCTCCAAGAACCGATTTAACAACCGACGGACCGGTAATAAACATTTTAGATATGTTTTCAACCACAAATACAAAGTCGGTTAATGCCGGAGAATAAACTGCACCACCTGCACAAGGGCCAAGTATAACAGAGATTTGCGGTATAACACCTGAAGCAAGTGTGTTACGGAAGAAAATTTCTCCGTATCCTGCCAGTGAATTCACACCTTCCTGAATACGGGCACCACCTGAGTCGTTAATTCCAATCAAAGGAACTCTCATTTTCAGGGCATGATCCATAATTTTGGTGATCTTGCGTGCATGCATCAAACCCAGCGAACCACCGGCAACTGTAAAGTCCTGTGCAAAAATACATACCGGTTTATCGTGAATTGTACCAGTACCTATAATTACACCGTCGCCATGTAAGGTTTTACCTTCCATCCCAAAATCTTTGGCAGCATGTTCAACAAATAAATCGTATTCGTGAAATGAGTTTTTGTCAAGCAAAGCGAGAATACGTTCACGTGCGGTGAGTTTTCCCATAGCTGCTTGTTTCTCAATGGCTTCATCACCACCGCCTTTTTGTACTTCTCTCTTTCTTTTACGAAGATCAAGTACGTTACTTCTTAGTGACATAAAGTATTTTTTAAGTTAAAAATTACCCAGAAATAGTCAGGTCTGGTTTCTTTAAGTGCAGGCAAAATTATAATTTTTTTGAATTGCCTTCAGGAAATACACTTATCTGATACGTATTTTAATATTGATGGATACAGTTCGTTCGAATTATGGGATTCTTTGTTTGAAAAATAAGTGGAAGTCTATCGGGCAGCCCAACGATAGAGAAAAAATGCAATTATTGCATACACCAGATTCGGTATCCAGACAGCTATAATTGGGGGAGTATTTCCATTAATGGAAAAAACAGTTGAGATCTGCATAAACAATATGTAAGAGAAGGCTAGAAGTAATCCCAAGCCCAGGTGAAAACCCAGTCCTCCTTTGATTTTTCGGGATGCCAGACTTACGCCAATAATCGTTAAGATAAAGGTTGAGAAAGGATTTGCAAATCTCCGGTGTTGCTCAATTTCCCATTCGACTGTTCGCACACCCCTCATTCTTAAATCATCAATCTCCCTGATTAGATCGGGAGTTTTATACGTTTCCATTTCGTTTTTCGAAACGATAAAATCTTTGGGAGTCATGTTTAAGGTAGTATCTAAACGGTAACCTTTCTCAATTTCTTCGTAATCATCATGAATAGTTCTTTTCCAGTATGAATTGATAATCCATTTTTCGCTTTTATCATCCCAACGTATATTTTGAGCGGTTAATTTTTCTGCCAGTTTGGCGCCTTCGAATCGTTCCAGGGTAAACCGGTAACCAATGTTATTGCTGTTAAAACTTTGCATGTAAATATACAATCCCGGTTCAATCTGACGGTGAATGTCGCGGAGGTTGCTAACCGTCCGGTTATTAATATACTTATCCCTGAAATCAATCATTTCTGAATTGGCAGGTGGTATAATGAAATTACCTAAGAGAAAGGATATAAGTGCGATAACTGTTGCTGAAATCATGTATGGCCGCAGTAGTCGGGAGTAAGAAACGCCACTGCTTAAAATGGCTATGATTTCGGTGTTATAAGCCATTTTAGAGGTAAAATAAATGACTGCAATGAAGGTGAACAAGGGGGCAAATAAATTGCCGAAATAGGGAATAAAATTCAAATAATAATCAAAAATAATAACATGGGTTGGAATTTCTTTCGATATAAAATCGTCGAGGTTTTCTGAAATATCGAAAATAATAGCAATTCCCAGTATCAGACTGATCGCAAAGAAAAAAGTTCCAAGGTACTTTTTACTAATATAAAAATCTATGGTTTTATACCACTTCATTAATTCAGAGTCTGTTTTTCAGTTTGACAACCATTTCTTGTTTCCAGCTTACAAAATCCCCGCTCAATATTTTTTCCCGGGCAGTTTTTACTAACCATAAGTAAAACGCAAGGTTATGCTGACTTGCAATTTGTGCACCCAGCATTTCTCCCGAAATAATCAGGTGACGAAGATACGCTTTTGAATATTGGTCAACAAAAGAAGTTCCGTTTTCATCAATAGGAGAGTGATCATTCTCCCATTTTGCGTTGCGAATGTTAATGGTCCCTTCGCTGGTGAAAAGCATGCCATTTCTGCCGTTTCTTGTTGGCATCACACAATCAAACATGTCTATTCCCCGATGAATGCCTTCGAGTATATTAACAGGAGTCCCGACTCCCATCAGGTAACGTGGCTTATTTTCAGGTAATTCTGCAGTAACCACTTCTGTCATTTCATACATCTGTTCTTCGGTTTCGCCCACAGAAAGTCCACCAATCGCATAGCCGTCAGCATCGTAAGTAATCACATTTTTAGCCGCTAATTTTCTCAAATCAGGGAATGTTGCTCCCTGTACTATCGGGAAAAGGCTTTGATTATAACCGTATTTAGGAGCAGTGTTATTAAAACGGACAAAACACCGCTCGAGCCAACGCCGGGTAAGTTCCATCGATTTTTTTGCATAGTCGTAATCGGCTTTCCCCGGAGTACATTCATCGAGCGCCATAATAATATCAGCTCCAATTGTTCGCTGAATATCCATGACATTTTCAGGTGTAAACTGATGATACGATCCGTCGATATGTGACTGAAAGCGAGCGCCTTCCTCGGTCAATTTTCTTAAATCGCCCAATGAAAAGACCTGGAATCCGCCACTGTCGGTTAAAATTGGGCCATCCCATCTGTTGAATTTATGCAGGCCACCGGCGTTTTCAATTACATTCATTCCCGGTCTGAGATACAAATGATATGTGTTTCCAAGAATAATCTGGGCTTTGATATCTTCCTTAATATCGCGGGTATGAATACCTTTCACTGAACCGGCTGTTCCAACCGGCATAAATATCGGTGTTTCTATTTTTCCGTGACCTGTGGAAATGATTCCGGCTCGTGCACGAGAGTTCTCAGCTGTCTTCTGTAATTGAAAATCCATTTAACTAAATTGATGGGCAAATATAGCCATTAAACTTGAATACAAAGGGTTTTCAGAAATACAGGACTTGTTAATAAAATCTAATTGATGTAAATAAAATCCGATTACTTTTTCTTTGAAATCACTATTTATTCGCCACTTTTGCTCCTGCTTAAAAACAAGTATGTTTTTGTTATAAATGAAGCTGACCATTGTTGAAACCATTAAGCAGTTAACCATTCCGGAATGGATTTTACTGGGCTCCTTTTTATTGGTGTACCTGGTTCGACTTTATCATCTTTTGTTTTTTACCGGGAAAATTGTTTTTAAAGGAAGAAAAGAAGTAATAGCCAACGAACAGGCAATGGAGCCAATCTCGGTGTTACTCACTGTTCGTAATGAAGAAGAAAACCTGAAAAGGATTTTGCCCCAGTTACTAACCATTAATACGGTAAAATATGAAGCGATCGCCGTAGATGATTATTCGCTGGATAATACTTATTCTGTTCTGGGAAGTTTCAGACAAAGATTTAATCATTTTAAAATTTCATCACTTAACGAGGAAACCCGTTTTTCGGCTAAACTCGCTCAAAACATAGCATTAAAAGCCGCTCAAAACGAATGGGTTTTAATTCTTCCGGTTGATGCGCTGGAAGTAAGTCGCGATTGGCTGGGAGGTTTTGCGGTGAACACAACCACACATAACCGAAAAGTATTAATTGCTTATTCAGGAATAGAAACAGCGCCGGGATGGTATAATTTATTATGCCGGATTGAAAATTTTGAACAACAAATCAGAAGTGCTGGCTTTATTTCCAACGGAATTCCATTTGTTTATTTTGAAGAGAACGTAGCCTTTAGAAAAAAGGAGTATTTTGACATTGGCGGATACGGACAAAAAACAAAAGAACCTTATGCCAACCTGGAATTAATAATAAATCAGTTTATCACTAAAAAGAATTCAGTAATCATTTTTAACCAGAATACTTGTTTGCGAAGATCGGTTAAAACTGACAAAGACGATTTCTACAATTTATTGCAACGAAGTTACCGTATTGAGCGGTACCTGCCTCATTGGAAGCGACTGGCTCTGCAGTTTGAAGCCTATTCCCAGGTTTTATTCCTGCCTTTTATGTTGTTGATTCTGATCTTATTTTTTAATCTTTGGCCTGTTCTTTCCATCCTGCTTGGACTCCTTGTGTTCGGTAAGATTATTATGATAAAAATAATTCAAAATCGTTTGAATGAACCTAAAATATTCATAACTTCGTTAGTGTACGGTGTGTTCTTTTCTTATTACAAGCTCTTTTACAGATGGTTTTATAGCCGGAACAGCCGTAAGAACAAATGGAAGATAAAAGTCTGATATTGTCGGAAAAGGCAAGGCTTGATTACGAACTCGTTCAAAAAGCTTTGCTGGGCGATGAGAAGGCTTTTGCGCGTTTACTAACCCGGTACAAAGACGCGATATATTTCATGCTTTTAAAAATGGTAAACAACCGAAGCGATGCTGAAGACCTCACTCTCGAAGCTTTTGGCAAAGCATTTAAAAGCCTCCACCAGTACTCACCAACTTACGCTTTTTCAACATGGTTATTTAAAATTGCTTCTAATAATTGTATTGATTTCCTGCGTAAAAAAAAGGGTGTTCATGTTTCCATCGAAAATAAAGAAGAGAGCGAGAACAATGATCCAATCAAATTAAAATCGAAGGAACCAAATCCGGAAGAACGTCTGATACGACAGCAGAAGGCTATTCTTCTAAGAAATGTGGTACGTAAACTAAAGCCTCGTTATCAAACCCTGGTTGAGTTGCGATATTTCAGGGAATTTTCGTACGAAGAAATTGCAAAAGAGTTAGATTTGCCACTCGGAACTGTGAAAGCCCAGTTATTCAGGGCACGCGAAATGCTTTTTAAAATGATTGAAAGCACCGAGATCGGACAACGTTATTAAATCTGCATGGAACTTATTTTGAAATACTTTTCTGGTTTGTCAGAAAAACAGCTGGAACAATTTAGCCGGCTGGAAGCTTTGTATTCGGATTGGAATTCAAAAATCAATGTTATCTCCCGCAAAGATATGTCTGAATTTTACGAACGGCATGTGTTGCATTCGCTGGGTATTGCAAAACTGATCCGGTTTAAAGCAGGCACTTCAATTCTGGATGTGGGTACAGGTGGTGGTTTCCCCGGTATTCCACTGGCCATTTTATTTCCTGATGTTCATTTTTATTTGGTTGATTCGATAGGTAAAAAGATTAAGGTTGTTCAGAGTGTTGCCGGGGAATTGAATCTGCAAAACGTAAAAGCTGAGCAAATCAGGGCTGAGCAGATTAATGAAAAATTCGACTTTGTGGTTAGCCGTGCAGTAACCAGGCTTCCTGAATTTGTTGCCTGGGTACAAAAGAATATTTCAAAGAAACAAATGAACGCGCTTCCAAACGGGATACTTTATTTAAAGGGTGGAGATTTAACAGAAGAACTTAAACCATTCAGAAAGACTGTATTTGTGCAGGAATTATCAGATTATTTCGAAGAAGAATTCTTTGAAACGAAGAAAGTAGTGCATCTGCCGTTATAAAAAAACGTTCCCCGATTTCCCGAAGAACGTTTTCATTTTTATTATTTGAATTTAATCCTTAATCATTCATCCTTATTACAGGTATTCGTCACCAAATGAAACACCCATCTTACGTGCTTTCAGGATCAGTCCGTTATCCGGCTCAAGCAAACGAAGTTTTCCACCCACATCGTCTAATGGCACAGTTGTTAAAACATTATCTTTTACAGCAACCATAGTTCCGAAACATTCTTCAGCAATACACTGCGCAGCAAAAGCTCCATAACGGGTAGCCAGAATGCGGTCCATCGGCGTGGGTGATCCACCACGCTGAATATAACCAAGTACAGTTTCACGGGTTTCAATCCCGGTATATGTTTGAATGGCTTCGGCAATATGTGAAGCAGCTGACTTTCCTTTCGGATGATCTATGCCTTCAGCTACTACAACAATCGAGTAAGGTTTATTTTCTTCGTAGCGGGTTTCAATTTTTTTACAAACCGATCGGATGTTGTAACTCAATTCCGGAAGCAGGATGATGTCGCCACCGCCGGCCAGTCCCGAATATAAAGCTAACCAACCTGCATTGTGTCCCATTATTTCAATAATCATGACCCTTTGATGCGAGTTAGCTGTTGTATGTAACCGGTCGATGGCATCAGTAGCAATCTGAACAGCAGAATCGAAACCAAAAGTGACGTCGGTTCCCCAAACATCGTTGTCAATGGTTTTAGGGATTCCTATTACATTCATCCCTTCCTGAGCCAGTAACGATGCGGTTTTCATAGTCCCGTTACCTCCAATACACACAACGGCATCAAGACCGAATTTTTTGTAGTTCTTTTTTATTTTTTCGGGTTTGTGCAGATCTTTCCCGTTCTCGATTTTGTATGGCTTTTCACGTGAAGTACCAAGTATCGTTCCTCCAAGCGTCAGGATTCCTGACAGCTGGGATTCTTTTAATTCAAAAATGTCACCGGTGATCAGTCCTGTATATCCGGCACGAATTCCGTACACTTCCATGCCGTATTCCACAATGGCAGTTTTACCAACGCCTCTGATCGCGGCATTCAAGCCGGGGCAATCACCGCCGGCTGTTAAAATCCCGATTCTTTTTGGTTTTGCTGAAGTTGTCATAATAAGAATTTTCAGTCTTAATTTTAGAATAATACTCTAAATTAAAAACATGAACGGATTTAGACAAATAGTGTTTACAAATCAGTGTATTTTCAGAATAAAATAATCTTTCGAGAAAAAAGAATCAGTGTTTTGCTTAAATAGGTTGTTTAGATAACTGTTCATACTGGACAATCTATCCCGGATCATACTCTGATTCGTTTAATATTTTCTGATAATCTTTGTTTGCCATCAATTCAGGAACGCTGACTTCGGGGTGTTTTTTCATATACTGACGGACAATTTTCCAGCCGATCCAAACGCCTGCTCTTCCCGGTGATTCATTAGGAAACCCACTGGTTGAAGGGGCATCATTGATGTAACGAATAATATCCATTCGTTTACTTGAGTACAGCATTTTTTGCTCGATCAGATAGGTCCACATGGCAGGTTCGTTGTTCTCACACCACTCCAGTTGTTTTTTTGTGTAGCCAATTTTTAAACTGTCCGGAGTATCCGGTAACATGGCATCAACCAGGTACATCATTTTGCCTTTCTCAACCATGTTATCAAGTAATGTTTTTGTAGAATTCGAATCTTCAAATTCAGTGATCGCCCAGGCATAAGCAACGTCAGAAGGAATGCGCTCTTTATACATGTTCATTACTTTGTACTGTGGCGTTGAGTTCAGTTGCTGATAAAATTTACAGTCGCGTCCCAGGTATTTATCGAGGCTGATCCCAACTATTTTTTCTGCGGTTACTACCGATTGGTTAAAGCCTGAAATGTAAGTATAGATGGTTGGTAGTTCTTTATCAGGAAAGTGAAAACGGTAGTACTTAAATTCCTTTTGCAAATCTTTTTCGAGCCATCTCATATCACTGAATTTCTTATAGGTAGATGCTTCTACTTCTTCAATTAAAGTATCTGTTAAAAATAATTTAATTAGCTCAGGGAACTGTTCATCGTCTATTCCTCCGATCCGAATAATCCGGTAGGTAAAAAGATTAAAGAAGTCGGGATATTCATTGCTCAGTTCAGCCATTGCATGCAGAGTGTCTTTTCCTTCAAGAGAAAAAAGTTTTTCTCCAAATGGAACTACTTCCACTTCTTCCTGAATAGCAGAAATGTCGACTTTCAGCGGATTGCGTTTACAGGCAGCTATTACAAAAAGAATGAGCAGGAAAAAAATGCCATTTTTTAAAACCTTCATTTTATTTGAAATTTAAATCAATACGATGTGTCGGAAATAATATTGCGAAAGTGAACTAAAAATTGGAGATTTGCAATCAATGTTTCAGAGTTGAAGGAGCAGAACTCATTTTCAAAATTATAGATTCAACATTAAACTTGAGGCATGAAAGTTTCGTTTGCACAGTTAAATTATACCATTGGGGATTTCGAGGGAAACTCAAATAAGATCATTGACGCCATTGAAAAGGGGAAATCAGCCGGAGCTGATCTTGTGCTGTTTTCGGAGTTGTCGGTAACCGGGTATTATCCGCACGACCTACTTGAAAAGAAAGAGTTTATTCGAAAAGCTGAAGAAACAGTTGTTAAAATTGCTAAAAGTTGTGTTGGTATTGCTGCGTTGATCGGCGCACCCCGAATTAACGAAAATGAACGCGGAAAAAAATTGTATAATTCGGCATTTTTTCTCGCGGATGGAAAGATTCAGAGTATTCACAATAAAACACTGTTGCCAACCTACGATATTTTTGATGAGTACCGTCATTTTGAACCCAACCGTGATTTTCAGTTGGTAGAATACAAAGGCGAACGGATTGCTGTTACCATTTGTGAAGACCTTTGGGACGAACTTCCAACAGCCAACGAATTTGGTAAAGATAAACTTTACTCGGTTTCTCCCCTGGAAGAACTGGCTAAACTGGCACCTGATTTTGTGGTTAATCTGTCGGCTTCTCCGTTTTCGTATAACCAGGAAAGTTGGCGTAAGGATGTGTTGATTTCTAAGGCGAAAAAGTATGCATTACCGATTTTATATTGCAATCAGGTGGGCGCTCATACCGAATTGATTTTTGATGGAGGTTCGGTTTTGATTGGCAGTGACGGAGAAATTGTGAAAGAGCTGAAGTATTTCGAAGAAGACAGTTTGCTTGTTGATACCAATAACTTAGGTGAAAAGAATCTGCAGCCCGAAACCGATTATATTGAAAAAATCCACGATGCATTGGTACTTGGGATTCGGGATTATTTCAGGAAAATGGGATTTAAAAGTGCTACGTTGGGCTTGTCTGGTGGGATTGACTCGGCAGTGGTTGCTGTTTTGGCTGTTCGGGCGCTGGGCGCTGAAAATGTACGTGTGTTATTGATGCCTTCGAAATATTCTTCCGGTCACAGTATTGAAGATGCCCGGCAGTTGGCTGAAAATCTTGGAATTCGTTATGACGTTGTTCCTATCCAGAGTGCGGTAGATGCCTTTGAAAAGGAACTTTCGCTACTATTTGAAAATCGTTCACCCGATGTTACGGAAGAAAACATTCAGGCACGGGCACGTGGAATTTTTGTGATGGCCATTTCCAATAAATTCGGACATATTCTTTTAAATACGACTAACAAGAGTGAGTCGGCTGTTGGATACGGTACCTTGTATGGCGACATGAATGGTGGGCTGGCTGTGCTTGGTGATGTATATAAAATGGATGTTTACCGTTTGTCGCGGTTTATGAATAAGGATCGCGAAATCATTCCTGAGAATACCATTGTAAAACCGCCTTCTGCTGAATTGCGCGCCGATCAGAAAGATACAGACTCATTACCAGAATACGAGGACCTTGATCGAATGCTTTTCAATTATATCGAGCTGAATAAATCCCCCAAAGAAATTGCGGATTTGGGATTTGATGAGGATACTGTTCGTCGTGTTATACGTATGGTGAATATGAATGAATACAAACGTTTCCAGGCTGCGCCTATTTTGAGGGTAAGTTCAAAAGCGTTCGGGTTTGGCCGAAGAATGCCTCTTGTGGCACGTTATTGATCATCTTTCAGTATTTATTCAATAAATATGGAGAAAAGCATGGAATAAATTTCTGAAGTAACCTAAAATAAACCCCATTATTGACACATATTTAACATTTTTTTTTAGCTTTGATGCTATAAAACATACAGCTTTATATATGTTAAGTTCAGATTTGGGAGTAAGAGATATTATCGATAATCAAAAGTCGATATTTTATCTTTTAACTCAAGACGAAAAAGAAGAATTACAGCACCATATTTCATTATCTCATTACAAGAAAAACGAATTTGTTTTTAAAGAAGGGGATAAGCCCGGAGGATTTATGATCCTCGTGAATGGAAAGGTAAAAATCTTTAAAGAAGGTGTTGGCGGCCGTGAGCAGATTATTCGTATGACCAAACCTCTCGGATTGATTGGATACAGGGCATTGTTGGGTGACGAAACACATAATGGTTCCGCTGTCACTCTGGAAGAATCCTTAATTTGTACGGTAAGTCCCGATTTTATTTTCAACCGTGCACTGAAGAACCCGGATTTCTCATTTAAGATCATTCGTAAATTATGCAAAGAATTGGGATTCTCGAATGCCCGAACTGTAACGCTTACACAAAAACACATTCGTGGTCGCCTTGCTGAATCTTTAATTCTGTTAAAAGAAAAATATGGTTATGAAAACGACGGAACTACTTTGCGTGCGTACCTGTCGCGAGAAGATATTGCCAATCTTTCGAACATGACTACTTCAAATGCTATTCGCACACTTTCGACGTTTGCCAGCGAAAAGGTGATTGCAATCGACGGTAGAAAAATTAAAATTCTTGACATTAACCGTCTTGAGCGGATCAGTAAACTTGGATAAAAGATTAATACAAATAATATAGAGCCAATCGAATTCTCGGTTGGCTTTTTTTATTCCTGAACATATACCCGCTTAACCCGTTGCGAGATGCCAGTCAGGATTTCGTAGGGAATGGTCCCAACTTGTAAAGCCAGTTCATTGATTGAAATATGTGGGCCAAAAAACTCAACCATTTCGCCGGTTTCAACCTCAATATCAGTAACATCGAGCATGAGCATATCCATACAAATATTTCCGACTATTGGTACTTTCTTCCCATTTACATAGGCCGAGCCATTTTTGTTTCCGAGTTTTCGGTCCAAACCATCGGCATACCCGATCGGAACTACCGCAATCCGGCTTTCCCTGTTGACACGTCCTTTACGATTATAGCCAATCGATTCCGTTTCCCTGACTGGTTTAATTTGCGAAACGGTACTTTTTAATGTGCCAATATTTTCAAGAGGCAGGTCTGAAATCGAAACGCCGTATAATCCAATTCCCAACCGGACCATTTCATACTGTTTCTCGGGGAAACGTTCAATTCCTGCGGAATTCAGAATATGCCGGTCGATAGGATATGAAAGATTGTTGCGGATTAAATCGGCTGCTTTCTCAAAATTCCTGAATTGTTCACGCGTAAAAGTATCGAGTGCTGCTTCGTCGCTTCCAGCCAGGTGAGAGAAGACAGATTGAATTTTCAGGGTTTTGTTTGATTGCAGAAAGGAGATAATGGAATTTAATTCATTTTCTGTTTTGAAACCCAGCCGGTTCATCCCGGTATCAATCTTCAAATGCACCGGGAAATTGATCAGTCCCAGCAAGGAAACACTGTCAGCAAAATTATTCAGTAAATCAATACTGTAAATATTAGGTTCAAGATTGTATTGAATAATATTCTGAAAACTGTCCTGCTCCGGATTCATTACAATAATAGGAACAGTTATCCCGGCATCCCTGAGTTGCACACCTTCATCTGCAACAGCTACTGCCAGGTAATCCACTTTTTGGTACTGAAGCACACGTGCTACTTCCACATCTCCGCTACCGTACGAAAATGCTTTTACCATCGCTACTATTTTTGTGGCTGGTTTTAGTTTTTTTCTGAATGTGTTCAGATTGTTTACCAAAGCATTCAGGTTGATCTCCAAAACCGTTTGATGCGCTTTTTGTTGCAGCATGCCCGAAATTTGTTCGAAGTGGAACCGCCGGGCTCCTTTGATCAGGATGGCCGAAGAATGAAGATTTGTTTTTTGAAATCTTCGTACAAATTCTTCGGTATCGGCATAAAAAATGGAAGAAGTTTTAAACAGTGACTTTTGAGTTAGAATTCCCGGTCCAATCCCGATCAGTTGATCGATCTTCCAGTCATTTAATAATTCAGCTACCTTTTTATAAAGTATTTCCGGCGGCATTCCTGTTTGCTCAATGTCTGAAAGAATCAGAATTTTTGGCTGCGTTTCGCTGGCCGCCTGCTGTTTAAGTGCCGAAAGAGCAATGGTAAGCGAATTCAGGTCTGAATTATAATAATCATTGATCAGGATACAATTATTGATACCTTGTTTGATTTCCAACCGCATGGCAACCGGATGCAGCGCAGCAAATTGTTCGATATATTCTTCTGGATTGAGATCGAGTGCCACCAGGGTTGCAAAACAATGGCAGGCATTTTCAATGGCTGATTCGTCTGTAAAAGGAATTTGGAAAGTGAATTTTGTCTGATTATAAGAAGCATCAATCAGGCATTTGTCTTGTTCAGAAATAACATCAAAATAGAGAGGCAGACTCTTATTTTTTGTGCTCCAAAATACAGGGACGATGGAGTGTTGTCTGCAAAATGTTTTCACCTTATCGTAAAGCAGTGGGTTATCAGTACGGCAGATCAATTTCCTGCATTTTTGAAAAAGAAGTAGTTTTTCATCAATCTTTTCTTTGAGAGAGGTAAAAAACTCCTGGTGAGCATCACCGATATTCGTAAAAATACCAACTTCAGGACTAATTACAGGGGCCAGCTTTTCCATTTCACCTTGCTGTGAAATTCCTGCTTCAAAAATACCAAGGTCAAATTCTTTGTCCATTAAGAGAACAGAAAGAGGGACACCAACCTGCGAATTGTAACTCTTCGGACTTCGAACAATTCTGAAATCTTCTGACAGCAAGTGGTGCAGCCATTCCTTTACAATGGTTTTTCCATTACTGCCAGTAATCCCAACTACCGGATAAGAGAACAAATGCCGGTTATATGCAGCCAGGTTTTGAAGTGCGGAGGTGGTGTTGTTCACCAAAACAAATACTGCATCTTCTGAAATCACCGTTCTGTCGGAAACAACAAAAAACAAGACCCCTTTTTCAATTAAATTGGAAATATAATGATGCCCATTGTTTACCGGGCCGATTAAAGCAATGAAAAGGACATTGCTTCCCCTGTGAAACTGACGGCTGTCGGTAATTACTGAGCTTACTTTGTTTTGAAAAAGGTTCGGGTTTCCCAACAGTTCTCCATGGGTTATCCCGGAAATTTCTGTTAGTGAAAGACTTTGCATTATACTTTGGTAGCTTTGTTGTAACAACTCCGGCACAGTGGTTCATACACATCCTTTTCGCCCAAAAGAACTACCTGCTCTTTTTCGGAAAGGCGATGAGAGAATTGTGCGATACTTCCGCAACGTACACAAATGGCATGAACTTTAGTTACATAATCGGCAACTGCCATCAATCCTGGAATCGGTCCAAAAGGCACACCTTTAAAATCCATGTCGAGCCCGGCAATGATTACCCGAACACCCATGTTTGCCAGTTTGATCACCACATCGACCAACCCATTATCAAAAAATTGTGCTTCATCAATTCCAATAACATCCACATTTCCTGAAAGAAGCAGAATGTTGGATGAATTTTCAACAGGAGTAGAACGGATTGAATTCTCGTCGTGCGAAACGACTTCTGTTACAGAGTAACGAACATCGATAGCTGGTTTGAAGATTTCAACTTTTTGTTTAGCAATCTTGGCACGTTTCAGGCGTCTGATCAGTTCTTCTGTTTTTCCTGAGAACATAGATCCGGCTATGACCTCTATCGCGCCTACTTTTTTCTGGCTGTTGACATCTCTTTCAATAAACATTCAACGTTACTCTTATAGTTTTTACTACTTTTACAAAAGTATAATTTAAACGATTTTATACGCACAATGGAAAATAAAAAACTGCTGAAGTTTCTGTTAAAAGATATCACCGAGATTGAAGAATTGTTGATAGAAAAGGGAAGTTCGGGCTTCGATGCTTTCGAGATTGAATTTATTCAGAGCCGTTTTAAAGGAGCCAGACAGATCATTCAGATTTTGGATGAAAAGGAAATGGAAGGGACAGAACCGGCAGAAATTCAACAGGAAACAAAGTCAAATCCTCAAAAGGAAGAAACGCTTTCAGAATTAATTCTGGAGAAAAGAGAAGAAGTTAATTCTGATATTTCAGAAAAAGCCGAGCTTAAAACAGAGGAAACATTGGTTGTTGAAGAAAAAGTTATTGCAGAAGCCCATGTTCAGGAGGAAGAAATTTCGCAGACAGAAATAGTAGAACAGACTGAAGAACCCATCTTAAATCAGGAAGCCCGGTCGTATTCTGATGAAATGGAATTGGAAGAAGAACAGGATGAAAGTATGAGCCGTACAATTGGTGACAGCTTTTTAAAAGAAAGATCGGTGAATGATTTAATAGGTAACGGATCCGGAAAACTGGAAAATAAATTATCGAATAGTCCGGTTTCAAGTATTCAGGGGGCGATTGGCATTAACGATCGTTACCAGTACATTCGGGAATTGTTTAACGGCAGTGCAGATACTTTTACTAAAACAGTCAGTGAGCTGGATCAGCTTGAAAACATTCAGGAAGCTGTGAGTTATCTTCAGCAAAACTATAAATGGAAGAAGACTGAAACGAGTCTTAAGTTTGTAACACTGGTAAAACGTCGTTTCCTCAATGGCTGATCAAGGGAAATTAATTCTCGTACCCACGCCCATTGGTAATCTTCAGGATATTACCTGGCGTGCTGTACAGGTGCTCAAAGATGCAGATATAATTCTTGCAGAAGACACGCGGGTTTCTTCAAAATTATTAAAACACCTCGAAATTGAGAAGCACCTCACCTCTCACCATAAATTCAACGAACACAAAACTGTTAGTCATATTGTCAGTCAGATTCAAATGGGAAACACGGTAGCTTTGATTTCTGATGCAGGAACACCGGCTATTTCAGATCCGGGATTTTTGCTAGTCAGGGCTTGTGTTGAGAAAGATATTGAAGTAGAATGTTTACCTGGGCCAACTGCATTGATACCGGCACTGGCGGTTTCAGGCTTACCTACAGATAAATTTGTTTTCGAAGGATTTTTGCCGCAAAAAAAAGGCAGGCAAAGCAGGTTGATCCTTCTTGCTGAAGAAACACGGACGATGGTGTTTTATGAGTCCCCGTTCAGGCTGGCAAAATCGTTGGGACAATTTGCCGAATTCTGGGGCGCCGATAGAAAAGCCTGCGTGTGTCGTGAACTAAGTAAACTATTTGAAGAAGTAAGGCGTGGCAAGTTGCAAGAGTTGGAGTCATATTATTCTGCTCATCCGCCCAAAGGCGAGATTGTAATTGTGGTTGAAGGGAAGCCGGAGAAATAATCGCTTCTTAATTAAACCGGCATAGCATGAAAAAAAAATACACCCACCTGTTCTTCGATCTGGATAATACGCTCTGGGATTTTAAAACCAATTCGTTTCATGCAATGCAGCTAACTTTTAATCACTTTCAATTTGATAAAAGTACAATTGAATTTGATCGTTTTTTTGAGGTTTATTCAAATCACAATCACGTTTTATGGGATAAATACCGTAAAAAAGAGATAAAAAAGAAGGAACTAACGCGACTTCGTTTTCAGTTAACATTTGAAGAGTTGGGATTATCAGGAATAGATGCTCAGGCAATGAACGATTTTTATTTACAGGAAATGCCCAAACAGACTTTCCTTGTCGATGGTGCGGCAGATATTTTAAAAGATCTGAAAAATGCCGGCTATAAGCTTTTCATTATTACCAATGGATTTGTCGAGGTGCAATATAAAAAAATGGAAAGTTCAGGTTTAAGGCCTTATTTTGATAAAATCTTTATTTCAGAGGAATTAAAAGTACCTAAACCGGGCCGTGAAATATTTGAGTATGCCATTAAATCTTCGAATGCTAAAAAATCAACCAGTTTGATGATCGGTGATGATTGGGAAGTGGATATTGAAGGGGCATTAAAATATGGAATCGATGCCATATATTTTGCTCCAACTTATTCAAAGGGTGAAAAAGAGCTGTATCAGACAAATAGTAAAAACAGGCTTATTGTAATCTGGCAACTTTCTCAATTGGAAAATTATCTGCTGTGATAATAAAGCCTTAAACAAGCGGGCAGTTTTGTGAGAATTTATAAATTGATTTTCCAAAAGATGTCAAATTATTTATGTAATTCGATCAAAATTCAATATTAGCGGTAATGAGATTAAACAACTTTTAAGATT
Organism: Draconibacterium sp.; assembly: GCA_035399765.1. GTDB lineage: Bacteria > Bacteroidota > Bacteroidia > Bacteroidales > Prolixibacteraceae > Draconibacterium. The sequence goes on from DAOPJR010000008.1 coordinate 35,950, forward strand.
TTTAACAACTAAAACGAGAGTAATTGATGAAAAATAAGGGTTTTGGAGAACTCAGGGCATAACCGGACAAGATTACTCAAATGGTGGCTGGAAATAAACCACAAATCTGAAGAAAATACAAATAGGACCGGATTTTCCGGTTCTATTTGATACTGTATTTCCTGAATTCGGAGACAGTATCAAAGAAAATACCCGCCGGGAGGAACTCATTCTACATTTTCTCACAATTACCCTTCGTAGAACTTTTTGAAAAGCCTTCCGGCTTTTTCTTTTTTGTCACGATGAGTTTAATTTTCTTTCTTCTCTTTTAATCACAAGTCCAGTTGTTAAATATTTATCAAATCGATATGTTTTTTTGCTCAAAAAGATTGCGGTTTGATTTTTCAGCTTCAGGTCTCAAAAATCTTTCACTATATCATCAGAAGTCAAAAAATGGTTTCATTATTTTTGGGTGTTCTAATTTTTTTTTACACATTTGTAATTGTTAAAATATTTAACTATTGATAATGGTTTTTAACATTTTTCAGAAAAGGGTAATGTGAGGAGAAGAGATTTGGGGGAATCTCAAATTCATTATATCGTTTTAATTTTATAGCTGTTTAATTATTTCTAAATCTATTTCTATGGGGGGATACGAAGTAGTCAGAAGTTTATTCTCAAATAATATTTATGATTTAAAATTATCACTGGTAAAAGATATTGCCGGGAGGGACTCACTCTACTTATACTCACAATTACCCTTCGTAGAATCTTTTTCCTTCCCGGCTTTTTTTGTCAACAACCTAAAAAATATAACTCAAAAGCATAATGGTTTTAACTTTAAATTTTTAAGCTGGTTTAATTAATAACTAAAAATTGTTTCTATGAAAAAAATTGCGATTTTTTTATCGATTCTCCTTTTCATGGGTAATTTGGTTGCCTTAGCTCAAACGAAGACATTAACCGGTACGGTTACTTCTGATGAGGATGGTACTCCTATACCCGGGGTTTCGGTATCTGTAAAAGGTACAACTGTCGGTACCGTAACGAACTTTGATGGAGAATATTCTCTTAACACTCCGGAGGACGCTGCAACGCTTATTTTTAGTTTTGTTGGAATGGAATCACAAGAGATTGCCATTTCTGGAAGATTAAAAATAGATGTTACTATGAAGTCTCAGACTATTGGTGTTGATGAGGTTGTTGTTACAGCCCTTGGTATACAGAAAAAAGCTAAAGCATTAGGTTATTCTGTTCAAGAAGTTGACGGTACGGAGTTAGCCAAGTCAGGAAACACAAACATTGCAAATGCTTTGCAGGGTAAAGTTGCTGGTTTGAATATTACTCCTTCAAGCGGTATGCCTGGAGCATCTTCTTCCATTACAATTAGGGGAGCTCGTTCATTTAGTGGGAATAATCAGCCTCTTTATGTTGTTGATGGTCAGCCTATTCAGGCAAGTGGTGGTGGTGGTAGTACTACCGGCGGTTCTGATGATACTGGTAGGATCTTGGACTTGAACCCTGCTGATATCGAATCTGTGAACGTTCTGAAAGGGCAGGCAGCTTCTGCACTTTATGGTATTCGTGCTTCAAACGGTGTTATTGTTATAACAACGAAAAGTGGTGCCGGAAATAAAAAAGGCGACCCGGTTGTTAATATTAATAGTGTTAATACTTTTGATCAGGTGTCAAGAACTCCTGATTATCAAACAACTTATTCTCAGGGTAGTGGCGGTAATTATAGTCCGACATCATCACAGTCATGGGGTATGAAAATTGTGGACCTTCCTGATCATCCAACCTATGGTGGAAATGCAAATGGCTATCCGGGGAAATTTAAGGTCCCTCAGTTGGCACAGGCAGGATATGCTGAAGAAGATACTTGGGTGACACCTCAGGTATATAATAACTGGGACGATTATTTTCGCACTGGTTTTACAACACAAAATAATATACTTATAAGTCAGGCTGTAGATAAAGGAAACTACTCGATTGGTTTTGGTGAAACCACTCAGGATGGAATCGCATTAAACACCGGTATGCAACGTTGGAATGCTAAAGCTAACGCTGCAAGAGATTTTGGTGAACATTGGAAATCAGGGTTTAGTGCTAATTATTCTCAGGTTGAAGTTGACAAATTATCAATTGCAAATGATGGTTCACTTGCTGGTGTTATGTCAGCACCTCAAACCTATAATCTGAAAGGTTATCCATATCATTATCCAGGAAATCCTTACAAGCAGATTTATTACCGTTCATTGACTTTTGATAACCCTTACTGGGTGGCAGAGAATAATACTTCTTATGAAAGAGTAGATCGTATTTTTGGTAATTCCTTCCTTGAATACCTTACAAGTTTTGGTGAGTCTGTTGATCTGAATGTTCGTGGGCAAATAGGAATCGACTCTTACACCCGTGGCAGTGAAACTATCTGGGGACTTGGACACAAAGGGGACGACCCTGGAAACTCCTATGTTGGCGAATCACAATACCGCTATACAAATACAAATGCTATCGGTACAGCCAATCTTACCTGGAGGATCTCAGATGCTCAAACATTAACCGCATTACTTGGTTCAGAATACAATGATAGTAAAAGCAAAAATGTTGAAGCAAGTGGTACAGGCCTAAACTTTGGTGAATGGCAGCATGTTGATAATACATCTACTCCTTCCAGAACTGAAAGCAAAGGATGGAGCAGAACGGTTGGATTCTTTGGACAATTAAACTGGGATTATAAATCTCTTGTATTTTTTGGGGCCACAGGGCGTTATGATGTTGTATCTACAATGCCATCAGGAAACCGTGGATTCTTTTATCCTTCGTTTAGTGGAAGTTTTGTACCTACTGAGTTGGATGCGCTAAAAGAAATTGAATGGTTATCATTTACAAAAGTCAGAGCATCTTATGCTGAAGTTGGACAAGCAGGAAGTTACTACGATCCATACTTCTCTTCAATATCAGGATATTCTAATGGCTGGTATAATTCGAATACAATTACAATGCCTTATAATGGTGCAAGTTCTTACGCTCCGGGATCTACCTTGTACGATTCCAATCTACAACCACAGAATACACAATCTATTGAAGTAGGTATCGATTTAAAATTCTTCCACAACCGATTCGGAATTGATTATACCTATTCAAGACAAAATGTTAGAGATCAAATCTTTGAGGTTCCACTTGCAGGTTCAACCGGCGCTGAAAGTTTGGTAACCAATGCAGGGAAACTTCATACAGATGCACATGAAGTAACTGTTTACATTACCCCTGTTATCGCTGGTGATTTTAAATGGGATATGAGTTTCAACTATTCAAAAATGACCAATATGGTTGATGAACTTGCAGAAGGAGTTGAAAGTATATTTCTTGGTGGATTTGTTACACCGCAGGTTCGTGCTAGTGTAGGCAATACATATCCTGTAATTTACGGATCAACATTTGAAAGAGATGATAATGGTCATATTCTGGTAGTTGACGACCCGTCAAGTCCTTATCATGGTATGCCACAAACCGGTGCACCTGGAATTATTGGAGAAGTATCACCTGATTTTATTTTAGGTGCCAATAATACATTAACATATAAAAACATGTCTCTTAGTGCAACATTCGAATGGAAACAAGGAGGACAAATGTACTCTGGTGACAACGGGTTAATGATGTATACTTATGGAGTTGTAAAACAAACTGAAAACAGGGAAGAAACGTTTGTTTATGACGGATATAAACCTGATGGAACTCCTAATGATATAGTAAGAGGTGGCCCGAATGACAGTGGAGCATATCAATCGCTAATGACTAATGTACTGGGGAATATTGATGAAGCATTTATTTTTGACAATTCATTTATTAAGCTTCGTGATATCTCATTCAGATATTCTTTCCCAAAAATTCTGGATAAAGTAGATGTTGGAGCATCAGTGTTTGCCAGAAATATTTTGATCTGGACTAAATTACCTAACCTCGATCCTGAATCGTCAAATGGTAGTGGTAATGCTATGGGTGGTTTTAACCGTTTCTCTTTGCCACAAACTACAAGCTATGGCTTTAGTTTAGATTTAACATTTTAATGACAAAAAAATTATATAATATGAAAAAGATACTATATATCCTTTTGGCAGTGATTGTAATGTTTTTACCATCATGTACCGAAGAAATAATGGATGAGGTTAACTTTAATCCAAACAATCCGACAGATGTATCATCTAATTTGACTTTAACTGATAATATGTTGGAATTAGGGGTAACAGGAGTTGGAGGAAGTATGATGTTCTACTCTTCTGTTTACATTGAGCATACAGTAGGAGATCATAATCAATTTTTGAACGCTGAAGTTCGTTCAGGAGAACCAACATCAGCCAGCACGTATAATAACGACTGGAATACGATTTACTATTCTCTTTGGTCTTTACGCAAAACTATCGAAAGATGTTCGGAAGGTGGAAAAGAAGAGGGAGCCTGGCATAATCTTGGAAGGGCACAACTTCTTTCAGCTTATTTTCTTGCAATATTAGCCGATGGTTGGGGAGATACCCCCTGGGAAGAAGCGCTTGACCCAAGTACGTACATGCAACCACAATTAAGTACCCAGGAAACGCTTTACAACGATGTGTTTACATTTATTGATAATGCCATTGCGAATTTTCAAAAGGAAGATTTATCAAACATGGGATCACAAGATATATATTATGGTGGAGATACCGATTCTTGGTTAAAATTTGCTTATGCACTAAAAGCTAGATATTTATTGAGACTGTCTCTCAAAAATCCAAGTTATAGTGATGTTATAACTGCTGCAAATAATTCATTCACAAGCATTGATGATCAATGTCTATTAACTTTCAATGGCAATGCATCTCAAACAGGTGCATGGTACAGAATGCTTAATGATAGAAATTCGCATGCGGCCAGTAAAAGTTTACATGACAAGTTGTTGTCAAGAGATGATCCAAGGGAACCGTTATATTGGAAAGCAAATCCTCAGGGAGATGGCTCCCTTATTTTTGCTGAAAATGGTCAGGATCTTGATGTTCAGTCTGAATATGGAATTTCAGCCTTAAGTGTTGCCGATGCTCCTACTTATATTTTTAGCTACCATGAACTGGAATTTATTAAAGCTGAAGCTTATGTAAGACAAAACATGTTAACTGAAGCAAAAGCTGCACTTAAAAAAGCCATCACTGCGGCGTTTCAAAAACCGAATGTTGGTTTGACCGCTGCAGATGCAGAAGCTTATTTTACTGACGTGGTTGAAACCTTGTTTGATGCTGATCCATTGAGTGAGGTGATGAATCAAAAATATATTGCTTTTTATGAAGAGGAGGCTCTTGAAGCATACAGCGATATTCGTAGGTTGCAAGCTATGGGAGACAATGTAATTGAACTTAAAAATCCCTACAACGGAACCGTCGGATTCCCACAACGGTTTACCTATGGTTCCAGCGATGTTACTACCAATCCTAATGTTGCTGCAGCTTACGGAAACGGAGGCTATGTATATACTGAGAAAGTTTGGTGGGCTGGAGGATCCAGATAGTATATTATAACGAAATAAATACAAGTGATTATGAAAAATATAAATAAGATCTTAACATTAATAATCTTAGTAGGCCTTGGGGTTACGGCATGTACCTATGAGATTGATGATCCTGCGGGGGCACGTAATGTAATTGAAGCCACTCCTGTAATTGAGAATCTTAATCCTTCGATATACCTTGCCGCAGATAAAGCAAATACCTATGTTGCTTTTGATGTAACTGCAGGAGAAGGAGGACAGTCTATGGATGCTATACTTGAAGTATCATATAATGGTGGTCAGCAAAGAGCTCAATTAGGTTCATTTACGATACCTGCAACAGGTGTAGAAGTTACACTTGCCGACGTTGCTGCTGCTATTGGATTATCAACTGATAACATGCAAGGTGGTGCGTATGTAAATATTGAAGTTTTAACAAAATCAGGAGACAAGTATTACCGTTCTGCTGCTGCTGTTAATCCTTTGATCGCATGCGATTATATTGCAGCTGATTATGTTGGGACTCCGAATGCTTCAAGCGCAGGCTGGGGAGTAAATGGGCCGGTTACAGTTACAGTGGATCCTAACAATGAGTATACGTTACTTGTTACCGGTATGGAAACAATTGATGGTTTGAACGAAGACCAGGGACCATTGCCACTTGTAATTGATCCTGCTTCTTACGCTATTACCGTACCCAAAACAGTGCTTGCTTCAGATGCCTGGGGCTACCACAATATTGCTTATGCAGGTACAGGTACATTAAATACCTGTAGTCGGGCTATTCAGCTAAATATAGCAATCTCGGTTGATGAGGGTAGTTTTGGTGAATATACGTTTGATATCACGTATTAATTGAAATACAAAAATTCTATAAACGGCGAGAGTAATTACTCTCGCCGTTTTTTTTATGGTATTTATACTACTTGGCCAACTTGACTTTCTGGTTCATGCGGGAATCTAAATTCACCATTTAAAACATCAGAGATGAAACAAAGAATAGAAACCCTGCTTTTGAGAATTGGTGTGGAAGTGGATATATCCAGAATAATTTTTATTCGGCTAAAAAGTCGGTAAAAACGTTCGCTATCTGTCTATAATAAAGATAAGAATGAAGTTTCTCTACTATAGAGGAAGTGTTCTGAGAGTATTCTTCCAGGTCGAAGCTCGCGTTACAATGTAAAAGGTCACTCTGCATTTTACTCCCAATTAACATTCGTAGAAATTTTTAAATGCTTTGGGCTTATTTCTTTTTGATACAAATCATCTCATTTATAAGTATTTAGTTATCGACATATCTAATTTTGTGCCTTTAAATACTCAAGGATTATTTTGTAATAATATTTTTTAATTTTCCATGGCCTCGCGCTTTCAATATGTAAGGGAAGGGCAAAAAAAAATCATAATTTTTGATGTTCTGATTTTTTTTTACACATTTGTAATTGTTGAAATATTTAACCATGAATAAAATGGTCTTTAACATTTAATAAGGAGGGAAATGTGAGAAAGAGATTTGGGGGAATCTCAATTCATTATATCATTTTAATTTTATAGCTGTTTAATTATTTCTAAATCTATTTCTATGGGGGGATACGAAGTAGTCAGAAGTTTATTCTCAAATAATATTTATGATTTAAAATTATCACTGGTAAAAGATATTGCCGGGAAGGGCTCACTCTACTTATACTCACAATTACCCTTCGTAGAAACTTTAACCTTCCCGGCTTTTTTTAAATTATTACATTCTTTTTACATGCAAGAGTGTTAAAACAATGAACTTATTTTATTTTTTATAGCTGTTTTATTAATAACTAAAATTTATTTCTATGAAAAAAATTGCGATTTTCTTATCGATTCTCCTTTTCATGGGAACAATGGCATTCGCTCAAACCAAGAGTTTGAGTGGTACAGTTACCTCTGCCGAGGATAATTTGCCAATTCCCGGAGTATCGGTTTCAGTAAAAGGAACAACACTCGGTACCGTTACCAACATTGATGGTGTGTACGAGCTAAAAGTTCCTGAAAACGCTAAAACCCTTGTTTTTAGTTTTGTTGGGATGAAAACTGCTGAAGTTGAGATTGGTTCTGCCAATAAGCTTGATGCTGTTTTGGATCCTGATGTTCTTGGTTTAGATGAGGTTGTTGTTACGGCCTTAGGTATAACCAGGGAAAAGAAAACTTTACCTTATGCTTCGCAAGATGTATCAGCAGAAGAACTTAATATCGCTGGTGAATCAAACATTAAAAGTGCTATTGCAGGTAAAGTTGCGGGTGTTCAAATAGTTGGACAGGCCGGATCGAAATTGGGTGAAGCAGGAAAAATTCGTATTCGTGGTGCAGTTTCGTTGACTTCTGATTCTGATCCACTTTATGTTATTGACGGGATTCCAACAACTGATCCAAACTCAATTGACATGGATAACGTTGCTTCTATCAACGTGTTGAAGGGGCCGAACGCTACCGCACTTTATGGCCAACGTGCAGAATACGGTGTTATAATGATAACATCTAAGAAGGCTAGCACAAAAGGTTTTAGTGTTGAAATTAATAGTAATACAACTTTTGACAAAGTTTCTTATCTTCCAAAATACCAAAACCTTTATGGTGGTGGTTATGATGGCGATGCAGAGTGGACAGTTTTTGATTATGCCGGAGGTGGTGTATTTGGATTGCCAATGCCTGAGGAGTTTGCTCCACTAGATGGTCAGCGTTATATTTTTGATGGTTATGCTGATGAAAGCTGGGGACCTAAATTTGACGGCGAACCTTATATTGCCTGGTATAACTGGTGGCCGGAAAGCCCTTACTACGGACAAACTGCTATTTATGAGGCACAACCTAATAATATCAAAGATTTTTATGATACTGGTATTACCACGAAAAATTCTATTTCTGTAAGTGGTGTTGGTGAAAATTATTCAGGCCGTTTATCATTTACCAATCTCGATCAGAATGGTATTATGCCTTATTCTACTTACAAAAAGAATACTGTTAGCGGTGTTTTTGATTTTAGTGCTACCGAAAAATTATCGGTTGGTGTTACTTTCAATTTATCGAATTCTGTGGTTAACGGTGATTTCGACGATGGTTATTCCAATCAGACAACCGGTTCTTTCAACGCCTGGTTCAACAGGAACCTGGATATAAATAAAATGAAAGAATTAAGAAACCTGACCACAACAAATGGTTATCATGCTTCATGGAACTGGTGGGGACCGGACATGGCAATGTGGGCACAGCCACGCTGGACTCAGTTAACCGAGAAGCCTGCTTTCTGGTATAACCCGTATTTCTGGTTGGAAAATTATATTGATGAAAAGACAAATCTGCGACTGTTAGGCGATATTCACGCTACATACAAGATTAACGAAAACTTTGAGGTTTCTGCAAACGCTTCTACTAATATCAGAAATTATAAAAGACATTATGAGTTGCCGTATATAATTTCCAATTCAGCTGATCTGGCTAACTACAATACATGGAACAATGGTTTTGGTAACCGGAAACAGACAGAGATCGAGAATAATTACAACGCCATGGTGACTTATAAGGAACAATTTGGCGATTTCGATTTGGAGGCTGTTGTGGGTACTTCTTACAGAACGAATTCCTACGATCGTTTTTATGCGGAAATGGAAATAGATAGCAAAACGCAGGGACTGGTACTTCCCGATGTGTTTACATACAGTAATACTAAATTACCTGTAACCGCGAACACACGCGTGTGGAATAAAAAAGTATTGAGTGCGTTTGCCAGATTTTCTCTTGGATACCGTGACATGGTTTTTGTTGACGGAACATTCAGAAATGACTGGAGTTCTGCGCTTCCGGATGGTAAAAACGGATACGGTTATCCATCAATTGGTAGTTCATTTATCTTTAGTGAGCTAATGAAAGATCAATCGATTTTATCGTTTGGTAAAGTACGTGCCGGTTGGGCACAGGTTGGTAACGATTTGGATGCCATGTTGATTAACCAGGTTTATCCACTGTCAACAAGTCCTTATCTTGGTAATCCGCAAATGTACACCAATGTGAGAATGGTTGACCCGAATATCGAACCTGCATTGAATACTTCGGTTGAAGCTGGTCTTGATCTTAAATTCCTTAAAAACCGTGTAGGTGTAAGTTTTACTTACTTTAACGAAGTTCGTGAAAAAGAAATTATCCCGATTACTTTGACTTCAGGAACTGGTTATACCGAATACCTGACAAACGCAGGTAAATCAAAACGTACTGGTGTTGAGATAGTAGTTGATGGTACTCCGGTTCAAACAAAAGATTTTGTTTGGAATATTACCGTTAACTATGGAACCAGTAACCCAACTATCGAAGAACTACCTGCCGGTTTGAATTCGATGGAAGCTCCTGGAGGTTTTGATGACTGGCAATACGTGATTATGACACATGAATTAGATAACAAATGGGGACAGTTACGTGGGCGTGCCATTAAGATTGACAAAGCAACAGGAAAACAGGTTATTAATTCCGAAACAGGTACTTATGCTTATGAAACCGGGCAGTATCTTGGTTCTGTTCTTCCTGATTTTACAGGTGGTGTAGTTAACTCATTCACTTTATTCAACATGGTAAATGTCAGTGCTGGTATTGATTTCCAGAAGGGTGGAAAATTCTTCTCATTATCTGAAATGTGGATGGATCGTACAGGTTTGTCTGAGCAATCAGCGGCTACTAATGACAAAGGAAACAATGTACGTGATGCCGTTGAAGAAGGTGGTGGTGTTCACGTTGTCGGTGTAGATGAAAGTGGAAATGCTTATGATGAATATGTAGACGGTTATACATATTTTAGTCAGTTTGATGCAAATACCATCGCGTCGCCTTATGTTCACAATGCAGACTATGTTAAATTAAGAGACCTTAGTGTTACTTTTAACTTGCCTAAGAAATGGCTGAATTCTACTTTCATCAATTCTGCTTCTGTAGGTTTTGTAGGAAGAAATCTTTGGATGATTTCTCTTGCGAAGGATAATGTTCATGGTTGGGATCCTTCAGAACTCTCTCAAACTTATGGAGAAAACTCTCAGTTGCCTGGAACAAGAAGCTATGGTTTCAATGTTAACTTAACTTTTTAATTTGATAGTAACATGAAAAAAATATTTATAACTATTTTAAGCATAGCAATCCTGTTTGGGACAGGATGCGATAGCATCGATTTTGGCGACACAAATAAAAATGTGAACGGGCCGGCAGATGCTAGTACCTCTGCTTTATTGTCGGGGGCAATAACAGAATTTAGTACACGTACCGGTAGACCTTATCGACTTACACCTACTTTAAATGTGCAGTACTTAATGCAGCTGGTTTATAATAGCGAAATGCTTTATGCTGATAACGTTGGATATTGGGAAAGATATTACGTTCAGGTTTTATCTAACCTGCAGGAAGTAATTAATGTTTGTTCTGATCCCGAAAACCAGGGAAATCCGATTATTACTGCAAATGGCGCACTCGAAAACCAAATAGCGGTAGCTAAAATCTTTAAATCAGTAGTATTTAAACGTGTTACTGATTTATTCGGTAATGTTCCTTATTCAGAAGCACTGAATCCTGAAATCCTTTTGCCAAAGTATGATTCACAGGAGGATATTTACAAGAGCATGATTAACGAAGTTAAAGCAGCCAGAGATATGATTGATGTGAGCAAAGCTGGTCCTACCGGCGATGTTATCTATGGTGGCGATATGGAAATGTGGCAGAAATTTGCCAACTCATTCCTTGTAAGTCTTGGTATGCAGGTGACTAAAGCAGACATCGCGTTGGCAGAAGCTACCGTTACCGAAGCATTAAATAGTTCATTGGGAGTTTTAGAATCAGTAGATGAAGATGCTATTTACACTTTTGATGTTGCAAACGGATTTGACAATCCCTGGAACTGGATGCGTCCTGCTGACTACGGTGTAACTGCGGAATTAATCAGTGCAATGAAAGGAAATGGTTTTACTTCAAACAGTACTTTCGACAATCGTCTTAAATATATTGTAGATGATACTGCTGATGAAGGACTTCCTTACGGATATAAAGATTATGGTGATGGAACCAGTGCCAATGTAAATAGTATTATTATTGCAGCTGATACCAAACTTCCGTTGTTAACTTCTGCTTATACATACCTTCACAGAGCTGAAGCTGCTGCCAGAGGTTGGACAAGCGAAGATGCCGGCGAAATGCTGAAAAAGGGTATTGAAAACTCTTATGCAAGAGGTACTGCACTTTATGGTATTGAGATTGGTGATGGAGCTGCTTATGCAGATGCCCGCGTTGCCGATATGGCAACTGCTCCCGGTGGAGCTCTGCAGGTAATTGGAGAAGAAAAGTGGGTTACTTTATTTCCACAGGGTTATGATGCATGGTCAGAATGGAGAAGAACGGATTATCCAAAACTTACTCCTGCCGCCGATGCTATTAATAGCGGGCAAATTCCTAGAAGGTATAATTACCCTGAAGACGAACCTTCTTTAAATACTGCCGGGTATAATGAAGGTGTTGCTGGCTTAACCCCTGCAAGTGATAATAATACATCACGTTTTTGGTGGGATAAATAATCGAATTAATTAATCGATTCATATAAAAAGAGGTGGCGTGAGCTACCTCTTTTTTTGTTTATTAACATTAAGACTTTTTGATAGAACAGATTTTTGGATAAAAATTATAAAAGATGCCCTTCAGTTATTTTATATAAAAACAATCTTACTTGACGCAAAAGCATCTATTTCCGTTGCATTTTAAATCCAAAACAAGCACATAAATTTTGGTGTTTAGAATATATCCAGTGCGATCTGATATAGATTTATATCGTAATTGAGGCTAGACTTCAGTGAATTTATAGAATATGATTTTTATACTTAGGTTTTCCTTTTCTTCTTTTTAGCTGCAGGGAACAGGATGTTGTTCAGAATCAGTCGATAACCAGGAGAATTGGGATGAAGACTCAGGTCTGTTGGCGGATCGCCAATCAAGTGTTGGTAATCTTCAGGATCGTGTCCCCCGTAAAAAGTCCAGAAACCTTTTCCTTTCTCCCCATGAACATACCGCGCTTCGTTAGCTGGCTTGTTTTCACCCATTACCAGTACATTCGATTTTAAAACTTCTTTCCGGTACGCAGTAGTTTGCCCCATAAATCCTTTAATCAGGTTACGGTGATTCTGGCATAACATGGTTGGAATTGGGTCCCATTTGGCTGAAAACTCAAACAGAGTGAAATAATCGTTCTCACGTACTACGTGATGAACCGTGCTTCTGGTTTGAGTGGCATCAATATTTGAGAATTCATACACGTTTGGATCTTTCTCGAGTTTGAAATTCTCAAAAGCGAAAGTACGTTTGAAATCCAGTTTTTCGTTTGCATCCGGATCCATTGGATCCCCATCGAACATGGGCTGACAGATGTCGATACCTGTTGCTGCCAGCGAAATATCATACGTGTCGGTTGCTGCACACATAGCGAACAGGAAACCGCCATTCTGTACATATTTTTCAATTTCCCGGCTTACAAACGATTTCATTTCCGAAACTTTCAGAAACCCCATCTTTTGAGCCAGTTCATTATCAATCTTTACTTCCTGCTGATACCAGGGCATGTGCTGATACGTACGCCAGAATTTTCCATGCTGACCGGTAAAATCTTCATGGTGAAGATGCAACCAATCGTATTCCGATAATTTTCCGGATAATATCTCTTCATCATATAAAATATCGTACGGAATTTCGGCATAAGTAAGAACAAGAGTTACTGCATCGTCCCAGGGTTGTTTGTTGGGTGGTGAATAAACAGCAATTTTAGGTGCTTTGGTCATGCTCACGGCATCCTGGTTTACATCGGGCCTGGCAATCTCGCTTAAAATGGCATTTGCCTGTGCATCGGCAATGTTTTCGTATGTTACACCACGTATAATGCACTCGTTTTCAATTTCAGGGTGATGTTGCATCAGAAAACTGCCACCACGGTAGTTAAGCAGCCACTTCACTTCCACGTCTTTCTGAAGTACCCAATACGCAATTCCATACGATTTTAAATGATCTTTCTGAACATCATCCATCGGAATTAGCAGGTACATTGCCTGGCTTTGCAGAAATAAAATCAGAAAAAGAAAGGATAAGATTACTCTTATTTTCATGGCAAATATTTTCCGAAAGATACAATTTTAGGAATAAAAATGTCCACCGAAATTAAAATGGAATTCCCGAACCTGAAGATTCGGAATCAAAGCCACCATTTCTGCTCATCCCTTCACTGTATGAATCCTCGTCCTGGTTCATGGAAGAACGGAATGTTTGTACATTATCAAAACCGCCCCTGTCAAATTGCGGATCCATATCAGTAAATTTGGCCAATTCTTTACGGAAACGTAAGTGTACATCAGCAGTGGCACCATTACGGTGTTTGGCAATAATAATCTCGGCAACTCCCAGTAACGAGTTTCCGGATTCATCTTCTGTTAAACCAAAATATTCAGGCCGGTGAATAAAAGTAACAATATCGGCATCCTGTTCAATTGCTCCCGATTCACGAAGGTCAGAAAGCTGCGGACGACGTCCTTCACGCGATTCAACCGAACGGTTCAGCTGAGAAAGCGCGATAATCGGCACATTCAATTCCTTGGCAATGGCTTTTAACGAACGGGAGATGGTACTTACTTCCTGTTCACGGCTTCCGCGCATATCGCTTCCTGCAGTCATCAACTGAAGGTAGTCAACAATGATGATGTTGATGTCGTGCTGCATTTTCAAACGACGGCATTTGGCTCTGAATTCAAATACCGAAAGGGCAGGGGTGTCATCGATAAAAATGGGTGCTTCATCCAGTGCTTTGATTCGCTGGTTGAGCTGTGCCCATTCATAATCCTCTAATTTACCTGTTTTGATTTTTTCAGCTCCCAGCTCGGTTTCGGCTGCAATCAAACGGTTAACTAACTGCAGCGAAGACATCTCAAGCGAGAAAACAGCCACTCCCTGCCGGTGATCTACTGCCATGTTTCTTGCCATGGAAAGTACAAAGGCAGTTTTCCCCATCGCAGGACGGGCAGCTATGATAATGAGGTCGGTTCTTTGCCAACCCGAAGTTATACGGTCGAGAGCAGAAAACCCGGAAGGAACACCACTCAAACCATCCGGTTTGCTTCGTGCCTTTTCAATATGAAGAATGGCTTCATTCAACACCGGCTTAATCGGCAATGTTTCTTTTTTAATGTTCCCTTCAGAAACCTTGAATAATTCGGATTCTGAAAAATCGATCAAATCATCTACGTCCATCGTATCGTCATACGCTTTGGTCTGAATTTCGGATGAAACGCGGATCAATTCTCTCTGGATATATTTTTGGGCAATAATACGGGAATGAAATTCGATATGCGCAGCCGATGCAACACGTCGTGTAAGTTGAGTAATGTAAGACGGTCCGCCGACTTCCTCAAGTTGGTTGCGGTCTTTTAATTCCTGTGTAACCATCAACAAATCAACTGGTTTTTCCTTGGAAGAAAGCGCCTGGATAGCTTCAAAAATCTTTTGGTGTTCTTCCTTGTAAAAACTGTTGGCCTGAATAATATCGGCAACCGTAACATAAGCATCACGTTCCAGCATCAGTGCTCCCAGCACTGCTTCTTCCACTTCAATGGCCTGCGGTGGAAGTTTTCCGTACTGTGCATTGATTTCTTCGATAGTCGACTTCTGATTGCTTTTTTTACGTTCTGCCATTTTAATTTGTGATTTATTATTCCGGCCTAAAACAGAATTTCAAAAATAGAAAGTTATAACACACTCCACAAAAGAATCGCTCAACTCTTTTGAAAGAATATTAACCTGTTATTCACAGCCGATGTTAATACAATTCAGCCTATTTTTTCTTCAATAATTTGAGTAATAATTTCCTGAAGTGTTGCTCCCATTGCATTGATTTGCTGAGGAATAAAGCTGGTCGCCGTCATCCCCGGGGTAGTATTTACTTCCAGAAAATAGAATACACCATCCTTTAAAATAAAATCGACACGGACAATCCCGGAACATTCACACAGATTGTAAATTTCAGCGGTCAGTTGCTGGCATTTGTCGAAGAGATTTTTTGGCAATCTGGCCGGGGTAATTTCTTCAGCAGCGCCGGGTGTATATTTGGCTTCGTAGTCGAAAAACTCATTTTTGGGCAGAACTTCTGTAACAGGAAACACGGTAATTTCACCTTTCAGCTTTACAGCACCGCAGGTAAACTCTTTTCCATCGATAAAGGATTCGATCAGTGCTTCGTCACTTTCTGTCCACGATTTATGAATCGCATCTTCCAGTTGATCGATGGTCTTTACCTTAGAAACGCCAAAACTGGAACCTCCTGCATTGGGTTTCACAAAAACAGGTAATCCCAATTTTTCTGTAATGGATTTTGTATCAATCTCAATTCCTTTAAGAAGTTTGATGGATTGTGCCATTGTAATCCCAAAACTACGGAGGTAATTGTTACAAAACCACTTGTTAAAAGTTAAAGACGATGAATGCACATCGCAAGTAGAATAGGGAATGCCAATTAATTCGAAATAGGCTTGTAAAATGCCGTCTTCTCCCGGAGTTCCATGTATGGTGATGTACGCAAAATCAAAACTAATTTTTTCACCGTCAAGCTTAAAACTAAAATCTGATTTGTCGATATCAGTCAGTTTTTGTCCCTTGCTGAAAACCTCCCATCGGTCGTTTTGCATTTCAACCAGCCATGGAGTGAATTTTTCGGTATCAACGGCTTTGAAAACGTTGGCACCACTTCGTTGTGAAACGATGAACTCCGAGGAATCGCCACCTGCGATCACGGCTATATTTGGTTTGTTTGTCATATTAGTCATTTCTGTTGGCAATGTAATTTTCCCATTTTTCAATTGCTTCAGTCATGTCGGCGGGGAGTTCTGAGTCGAACATCATTTTTTCTCCGGTTGCCGGGTGAGTAAATCCCAGCGTTTTAGCGTGTAAAGCTTGCCGGGGTAATATTTTAAAACAATTTTGTACAAACTGTTTGTATTTGGAAAAGGTGGTTCCACGAAGAATTTGGTCGCCACCATAGTTCGAATCGTTGAATAAAGGATGGTTGATGTATTTCATATGAACGCGGATTTGGTGAGTCCGGCCGGTCTCAAGCCTGCATTCAACCAGGGTAACATAACCGATCCGTTTCAGTACTTTATAGTGAGTTACAGCGTGTTTGCCGTAATCACCTTCCGGAAATACCGTAAAAACCTGGCGATTATTAATACTGCGACCAATGTTTCCGGTGATGGTTCCTTCATCTTCTTTTGGGCTTCCCCAAACCAGCGCCTGGTAACGTCGTTCAGAGGTCTTCTCAAAAAACTGAAGTGCCAGCTTGTTTTTGGCCAGTTCGGTTTTTGCAACAACCAACAGTCCTGAGGTATCTTTATCAATTCGGTGAACAAGACCCGGGCGGGGATCCTCGCTGTTAAACAGTGGCAAATCTTTAAAATAATAAGCCAGTGCATTTACCAGTGTACCTGAATAATTTCCGTGACCGGGATGTACAACCAATCCGGGAGGTTTGTTGATGACTACCAAATGCTCATCTTCATAAACAATATCCAGGGGGATGTCTTCCGGAATGATTTTCAGTTCGTGACGCGGATAATCCATCACAATCTGAATATCGTCGTTTGGTTTTATTTTGTAGTTCGATTTAACAGCAGTTCCGTTTACCAAAATGCTACCTGCATCGGCGGCGGCCTGAATACGGCTCCGTGAGGCATTTTCTATCCGGTTTGAAAGGTATTTGTCAATCCGAACCGAAGATTGTCCGGCATCAACAGTCACATGGTAATGTTCATACATTACTCCTTCATCCTGTTCTTCGCTGTCGTCTATATCGTCTAAATAATCTACCATTAGTTTTGTTCAGATGAAGTTTCTGTATTAAATCTTTCCGGGTCTACACTAAGCCATAAATCAACTGATGAACCCAGGTAAACCTTTGAAGTAATTTTCCGGTCGGGCATTTGTTTCCAGATACGGGCGTTAAGCGTATCGTTTTCAGTATGGACTGACTGGTCGTAAATAATTACACCCAGATTTAGGCGGGCATTCGTGAGAGCCTTTCGTGCTTCACCTAAAAACAGCCCCTTTAAATCAGGAAGCGGAGTTTCCATATTTCCTTTGCTTTGGCCAACTACCACCACAACCGAACTTCCTTTTACCAGCATGTCTCCTTCATTTACCTCAGATGTGTCCTGTTCAACTTTTAGTACCAGATCGTTGTATTCCGATGGTTGGTAAATAATATTGTCGATAGTAATTCCTGCATTATCCAGTAAAACCTGTGCTTGTCTGAATGATATGTCGGTCAACCTGGGTAATTTAACTTTTTCAGGTTCAAGGGCGTTCATGGTTAAGTAGATAACCCTGCCTTCTTTTACTTTCTTCCCTGCTTTTGGAACCTGATCGATAACAGCGCCAGGTTCTGAAAATTTATTGTAAACCGAGTCCATAATCTCCAGTTTCAAGGAGTTTTCTTTTGCCAGTTCATCTGCAGCCTCGAAAGTCATTCCGGAAAAACCGGGTACTGAGTATGTAATTCCATGATGCGTATAGCTTTTAATCCAGCTCATCGTAGCAAAAAGCAAAACGAATACAACTACCACTGCCAGTAACAGGTTAAGAAAAAAAACGCGGCTTGTCAGGAATTTTTTAAAACTCATAATTCTTGGATATCGATCTTATAATAAGAAACAAAAATAAGTCAAAAAAAGTATGTAGAAAGTGTTCTAACCGGAAAGCTCTACCAAATTTCAAGAATGTTGTAAAAGGTATCGCGTTCTGCAGGCTGCAGATTCAATTCCTTAATCATAGAAATTAATTCTTCGCGCGATGCAGTTGGTTTTTCGTCACCTCCGGCCATCGAATATATTTTTGTTGTATCATCGATGGTACCATCCAGATCGTCAACACCAAAATTGAGCGAGAGCTGTGCCGCCTGTTTTCCGATCATCGGCCAGTACGCTTTCAGGTGTGGAATATTATCCAGAAATATACGGGATACTGCGTAATTTTTCAGGTCTTCAATAAGCGTGGATTCTTTTACTTTTGAATATTCGTTGTTTTCTCTCCTGAACTTGAGCGGAATAAATGCATTGAATCCTTTCGTCTGATCCTGTAGTTCACGCAGGCGATTTAAATGATCAACGCGGTGTTCGTAAGTCTCCAGCAAGCCATACAACATTGTAGCATTTGTAGGAATTCCCATTTTGTGGGCCACAGAATGAATTCGAAGCCACTCGGATGATCCTGTTTTATCGGGACAGATCTTGCTGCGAAGTTCTTCGTCAAAGATCTCGGCACCTCCTCCAGGCATCGATTCCAGGCCAGCTTCCTTCAAACGTTTTAATCCCTCTTCAATACTAACATTGCCCATTTCACACATCTGGTCGATTTCTACTGCGGTAAATGCCTTGATATTAAGTTTGGGTTCTTCTTTACGGACATTGGCAATCAGATCGGTGTAAAAGTTAATATCGCGGTCGGGATGAACGCCGCCAACAATATGCACTTCGGTGGCGCCTTTGGCTGCATACTTTTTTACATCGGCTACCATTTCTTCAATGCTGCACTCCCAGGCTCCGTTCTGTCCTTTTCTGCGACGGTACGAGCAAAACTTACAATGGTTGATACAGATATTGGTGGGTTCGATATGAAAGTTCCGGTTAAAATAAACATAGTTTCCACTCAGCCTTTGCTTTACGTGACTGGCTAAAACACCCAGTAAGGCTAAATTATTGGAACGGTATAATTCCAGTGCATCTTCTGTGCTGATCCGTTCATTATTTAATACTTTGGCTGAAATCGTTTTCAGTTTGTCCGGAATGAGGAGTGAATCTATTCGTGAAGTTTCCAAATTCATATCGATGATTAATACCTATAAACACGAAAAGGTAAAGAAATCTATTTCTTTACCTTCCCGCAAACATATTATAAGATAAAATTATCTTTTATGTCTCGGTTCGTCCGAAACAGTAAGTTTTTTGCGGCCTTTGGCTCTACGGGCTTTTAATACTTTACGACCGTTTGCTGTCGACATTCTTTCTCTGAACCCGTGTTTATTTTTTCTTTTCCTGTTAGATGGTTGAAATGTACGTTTCATTTCTCTATGATTTTACTTATTACTTTTCAAATTTTCGGACTGCAAAAATAGTCTTTTTTTTTATTCATCCAAAACAAGTATGTTTTTTTCGGCAAAAAATAGGAGTACTCTTTTATTTCTGTTTTTCAACTGATTACCTATTTTGAAAAAATCATTTTTATTGCCATGGCCATCAGCAGAACACCAAACATTCGCCGAAGGGTGCGATCAGATATATTAAGAGAAAAACGAGAACCCAGGTAAGCTCCAATAAAGAAAGTAAGCGAAAGAACCAATGCAATTTTCCAGTTTATGTAACCTTCTTTGTAGTAGTTCCATGCAGCCAGTATGCCAACCGGTGGTAACATAAAAGCAAGACTTGTTCCCTGTGCCTGATGCTGCGAGAGGCCAATGATAAAAACAAGTGCAGGTATAACAATAATGGCTCCTCCGATTCCAAATACTCCTGAAAGTAGTCCGGAAATCAACCCAATAATGATCAGTATGAATAATTGTGTCAAGGTCATTTTACTACATTTTAAAGTTTGCTATTATCAGGTTTTACAGAAAATCGGAATCCAACGCCGTGCAAATTCGTAATTTTTATTGTTGTATCATCTTTTAAGTACTTACGAAGCCGGGAGATAAAAACATCTAAGCTTCTGCCCAGAAAGTAGTCGTCGGAGCCCCACACTTTTTCGAGAATTTCGTTTCGGCTGAGTACCCTATTTTGATGCGCGGTGAAAAAGCGCAGCAATTCTGCTTCCTTTAATGTCAAGGTTCGTACTTCACCATCCATGCTTAATGACAATTCTTCAGGATTAAAAATGAAATTCCCGATTTTTATTGTCGACAGCGTGCTGTTCTCGTCTGGCTGGGCAAAACTACGGCGCAAAAAGATTTTTATTTTTAGTAGCAATTCTTCCATGCTGAAGGGTTTAGGAATATAATCGTCGCCTCCAATGGTAAGTCCTTTTATTTTATCTTCAGTCATGCTGCGGGCTGTAAGAAAAATGATAGGAGTTTGCTGATCTGCAGTTCTGATTCTTTCTGCCACCTGGAATCCGTCTATTTTGGGAAGCATGACGTCCAAAATAATGAGATCAAATGTTGATTCATTAAACATTCGGAGTGCAATTTCACCGTCTTCAGCAGCAGAAACTTCATAATTATTTTCTTCGAGGTTATCTTTCACGATAAAACGTAAAGCCTCGTCGTCTTCAACCAAAAGTATTTTGTAAGTCGATTCTTTCATACGATTAAAATTGTTTATTTATATGGTATCGTATGTAACTCGCATATATATATTAATCATACTTTTGGATGTGAATATTTTATATGCTCGTTTCATTCTGAAGGTATAATGAGTGTAAAAATACTGCCTCCTGTTGGATTATCATCTACTTTTATTTTCCAGTTGTGCGCTTTTACAATTTTATATACATAATCGAGACCTAAACCAAAGCCTTTTACGTTATGCACATTCCCGGTTGGTATCCGGTAAAACTTTTTAAAGATCTTTTTTCGATGTTCGTGTGGAATACCGATGCCGTTATCGGTAAAACTTAAATACCACGATTTTTTTGTTTCAGATATATCTATTCTGATCTTAGGATCTAATTCGCAATATTTAACCGCATTCTCGAGAATATTTGTGATCAGGTTTGAAAAATGAAACTTGTCGGCATAAATAATCGGAGTGTGATGATGAAAACGTAATTCCAGTTTGGCGCGCTGCCCGTTGTTATTTTGTTTGAAGCTGTCGCAGGTTTCTTCCACGAATGTTTTTAATTCGACTTCTTCTTTTTTTAGATGAATACGGTTTTTTTCGAGTGAAGCCAGGTTGAGCACTTTTTCCACATTTTTTGAGAGTCTCGTATTTTGGTCCTGGATGATCTGCGCATATTCGAATAGTCGTTTGGGGTTGTCCAGTATTTTTTTGTCGTTGATAACGCTGGCTGACAGGGCAATAGATGAAATAGGAGTTTTCAGTTCGTGTGTCAGGTTATTGATGAAATTCTTTTGAATCTCAGAAAGTTGGCGCTGCCGGATAATCACCGAAAGAGTGTAGCCGAAAAAGAAAAGCACCACAACCAACAAGCCGGTTAAAAAATACCAGATCGATAAACGCGAGTTAAAATAAGCGGTTTGATCGGGAAAGTGGATGGCAAAATAATTAGTGTAACTATCGTTGGTTGGGAAGGTATAACTTGATGGTTCTTCTTTATCATTTGCATTAATTAAAATTCCCCGATCCATTTGTTCTTCCACCGGGTCGAAAATGGCAAACTCGAAACTGTAATAAATATCATGCTTTTTTAACTGCTCAATCAGGTTGTTTTTTAAAAGTTCTTCATCGATGGCGACACCCACATTAACCAGGTAAGTGTTTTCAGAAATAATCTCAACCGGAGTGATATTGTCGAAGTTGGCGGTAGTGCCGTTGGCCAGCATAATCTGCCAGGCAACTTCTTTTAAAGCAACACTGGCACTTTCAGTAAACTGATTTTCTGATAGTTTATAAGAGTACCTGATAAATACAAACTGAATAAGAAAAACACCAATGATAGAAATGGTTGCCAGCAGAATGATGTATTTTAGTGCTTTTCCTTTCATATTTCTCTGAAAACGTAAACGAATACGAAGCTACTGAATATTGTCAATATTTCATTAGTTAACAACTCATTAACAAAATATTGGGTTTGATTAACAGCGATTCTCACCTAGCCTGTTTACATTTGCTACATTAAAATGAGAATACCTACAAATTTAAAATATTTATTATGAAACAAATCCTAAGATTATTTATGGTTATTGCTCTTGTATTTGCAGTAAATACTGTAATGGGGCAATCCAAAATTGTTTTTGATGAGATGGTTCATGACTTCGGCTCATTTAAAGAAGCTGATGGATTGCAAACCACAACATTTGCTTTTACCAACAGTGGAACAGAACCACTTGTACTTTCCAATGTTCGTGCATCCTGTGGTTGTACTACCCCAAAATGGACACGCGAGCCTGTAGCACCTGGTCAAAAAGGATCAATTGAAGTTACTTACAATCCTAAAAACCGTCCGGGATCTTTCAACAAGTCAATTACAATTAATTCGAATGCTGAAAATCCAACAGTTGTTCTTCGTATCACTGGTCAGGTAGAACAACGTGAAAAAACACTGGCTGAAGAATACCCAAGAACGATTGGGCCGTTGCGTGCAAAATCGAATTACATTTCGTTTGCAAAACTTACCATGGGGCAACAAGATACAAAAGAGCTTGAACTGATCAACGATACCGATAAACCGGTGGAAGTTGGTTTCCGTACTGTTCCAAAACATATGACAGCTAAGGTTGAACCATCTACCATTCCTGCACACGGGAAAGGAAATCTGATTGTTACTTATAACACAAAAGACGCTGATACTTACGGATTTGCTTCTCATCGGATTTACCTGTCGATTGATGGTAGCAACGATTATAAAAATTCAGTGGGTGTTAGTGCAACCATCGAAGAAGATTTTTCAAGCTTAACACCTGAACAGCTTGCAAATGCTCCGGAAGCTTCTTTTGAACCTACTACATTCGATTTTGGTGATATGAAACAAGGCGATAAAAAATCGCATACTTTCATGCTGACAAACAATGGTAAAAGCGATCTGGTTATTCGTCGTGTTCGTTCTTCCTGCGGATGTACAGCTGTTGCTCCTTCCAAGAGTACCATTGCTCCGGGTGAAACTGCACCGATCGAGGTTACATTCGATTCAAGAGGAAAACGTGGCCGTCAGAGTAAGTCAATAACTGTTATTACAAACGATCCGAAAAATTCAACAGCCACCTTACGTATTTCAAGCAACGTGGTGACTACAGAAAGTTAACTTCGTTTAATGTCAATATAAATTAAGTTAGTGTTACCGGGAAACTGGTAACACTTTCTTTTTTTGTAGCAGGCCGAAGAGTTTTTTATTTGTCGTATTTTTGAAACCTGATACTAATACGATGAGAGAAAACGATAAAATGCATCACCCCGAGAATGACCCAGAATTTAAAGGACTGAATGTGAATGCCGGTGTAGATAAACAGGAAACGGTAAACCACGATTCGGTTCAACGCTTTCTGTCGAAAAAGAGAAAACTGCTGGCCCCTGAAGCCTATGTGGAAGGAATTTTAAAAGGCGATATTACGTTGCTTAGCAAGGCTGTTACACTGGTCGAAAGTTCGAAAAAAGAACATCAGCAGGTGGCCCAGGAAATTATCAAACAATGCCTGCCGCATAGTGGTAAATCAATCCGGGTAGGTATTACCGGCGTTCCGGGCGTAGGGAAAAGTACTTTTATTGAGGCTCTTGGAAGTTACATCACATCGAAAGGTGGCAAGCTTGCTGTTCTTGCCATTGATCCGAGCAGTGAACGATCAAAGGGAAGCATTTTAGGCGACAAAACCCGCATGGAAGAACTGGCAGGCGATAAAAACGCTTACATCCGCCCCAGTCCGTCGGCAGGTTCGCTGGGTGGTGTGGCACGCAAAACCCGTGAAACCATTATTTTGTGTGAAGCTGCCGGATTTAATCATATTTTTATTGAAACGGTTGGAGTGGGGCAGAGCGAAACCGCTGTGCATTCGATGACTGATTTTTTCCTACTGTTAATGTTGGCCGGTGCCGGCGACGAACTTCAGGGAATTAAACGTGGTATTATGGAAATGGCTGACCTGATTGCCATTAACAAAGCCGACGGAAATAACGTCGAAAAAGCTGAAATGGCAAGGGTTCAATATAAAAATGCCATTCACTTGTTTCCTTCTAAAGAATCGGGATGGGATCCCGGGGTGCTCACCTGTTCAGCTTATCAAAAAACGGGAATAAAAGAACTTTGGGATCAAATTGAGAAATTCAGAAGCCAAACCTTTGAAAACGGATCGTTCAGTAAAAAAAGAAATGAGCAGTTGATTTACTGGATGCACGAAACCATTTTAGAACAACTTCGAAGGAATTTTTACGATAATCCGGAATTGAA
>DAOPJR010000009.1:0-39647 GCA_035399765.1 Draconibacterium sp.
TATAAATTAAAAGCAAGGGTAAAAATTCAAGGGAACAAAGGTATAAAAAGAGATATAATATAGAAAATTGTTTCCTTAATAAAATTAGGACTCCTCTTTGAAGAAGTAAGAGTTGAAAGGCGACTACGATTGTAATGCCTGTAAACACTGCTATTTTTGGGTTTCCAATGGGAGAAAATGATACCAGTGCAACCAATGGAATTAAGACGATTCCGAGCGTTCGGTTATAATTACTCATGTTAAAAAGGTATTCTCCGGTCTCTGTTCCGGTCTCAAAAAGAGTACCTATTGTTCTGTACAGAAATCGTTTCCCGAAAAAATAAATCAATACTCCGCTCAGGGTAAAAAGGTAATAAAGTACACGATTCCCGGCACCCGCTAGTCCAAAGACATTAAAAGTCTGAAAAACAAAAACTGAAAATATGATATAAAATATAACATCCAGACGATACGCCGCATGCGACGCCGGATAATTGCTTTCTTGCCATAAACGAACCGAGGTAGGATAATTCACGAGCGAAATAAACAGGTGTTTAATGTAATTGATGTACGAATAACGAATTGTGGCAAAAATGACAAGCGTACCAAATAAAACGATCGTTAACCAATCGGTATTCACTGCAGCTTTTTCATAATTGGGTAAGATTAAAGTGGGTTTTTGTTCGGTTTGGGTTAAAGTTAGTTTGTCTGCATTTAATGAGTTCAGCTGTTTTAAATCGAATTTCTCAAAATTCGAAGGTCTTTCCATCCGGGTTTGCCATGGCGTTGAATCTGCCTGATATACAGGTTGTTCAATACCCACACTATCCATTTGATATGTAATGCTCGAATCCATAGTAATTGCGCGCAAAGATACCATTTTTAATGGCTTGACATTAGAGTTTCATTGATTTGCAAAAGTAATATGTTAGGGATTTTGTATTTTCACCGCTGATTTAAATCCGGTTCATAATATGATTTATCTGGCTCCCTTACAGGGATTTACCGACTTTGTTTACAGAAATACCTATGAAAAGGTTTTTCAATCAGTCGATGCTTTTTATATTCCTTACATTACCCTAAAAGGGGAGAAAGTTCTTCGGAAATACGAAAAGGAAATTATTCCTGAAAATAACCTGCATGGAAAATCAATCCCTCAAATTCTGGTAAAAGATGAAGAAGAAATTTATACTCTATGTTCTTTACTGCGGGATTACGGATACAGTGAAGTAAACCTGAACCTGGGTTGTCCGTACCCAATGGTAACTAATCGTGGCAAAGGTTCGAAACTACTTACCGAGCCTGAAAAACTGGAGCGGATACTTGAGTTCTTCTTCAATCAGTTTAATTTGGATTTGTCTGTAAAAATGCGGGCTGGATTTGAAACCCCTGGTGAAATTGAGAAGATAATTCAGGTATTGAATCGTTTCCCGTTAAAAGGTGTGATCATTCATCCGCGCATTGCAAAACAACTGTATCAGGGTGAAATTTATGAATCGGCATTTCAGTTTGCGGTAGATCATTTAAAAAAGGTTCCTGTTTACAATGGCGATATTTTTTCTTTTGATGATTTTCAAAAGCGCTCTAGGCAATTTCCATTAATCAAAGATTGGATGCTGGGACGAGGGATTTTGATGGATGTTTTTCTTCCCGGCCAGATAAGAGGAAAGCTGTACCCTGAAGAAGAAAAAAGGGAATTGTTGTTGAATTTCCATAAAAACATGTTGGAAGAATATTTAAGAATATCGGATAACCGGGGGAATGCAATAAATAAGATGCAGCAATTCTGGAGCTACTTTAGTTACCATTTCGAGCGGCAAGCGGCAGTATTAAAAACTATTAAAAAGTTAAAAAACAAATCTTTTCTAGAGGTAGGGATCGAAAAAATATTCAGTCAGGAAGAACTTAAAAACCATGACTAATGGAAAGGGCAGTTATGCTGCTCATACTTTTCCATCAATTTCATTAGCAGAAACAGCTCTTTTATTTCATCCGGATTCTTTGGATCTTCACAGAGTTGAATAAAACGATGCAAGGCGTTTCTATAATCTTCTTCGGTTTCCAAATCGTAATTCATTGTTAGTGGGCATCAAGCCAGTTGTCGGCTGCATTCATTTCAACAATTAATTGTACTCCAATGTTTACGGCGTTTTCCATTTCTTTTTTCACCAGATTTTTCATAGTGTCAAGCTCGGGTTTATAAACATCAAAGTTTAATTCATCGTGCACTTGAAGGATCATCTTCGATTTAAGGTTTTGCTTTTCCATCTCGTGATGAATATTGATCATCGCAATTTTGATTATGTCAGCAGCAGAGCCCTGAATTGGTGCATTAATTGCATTTCGTTCTGCCATTCCGCGTACCACTGCGTTGGCCGAGTTGATATCATTGAGGTAACGTCGCCGGCCTTTTATCGTTTCCACATAACCCTGATCCTGTGCCAGTTTAATCTGCTTGTCCATGAATTCCTTAATCTTTGGGAAGTTCTCAAAATAGCCATCAATTAGTTCCTTAGCTTCAGTTCGTGGAATATTAAGGCGTTGTGAAAGCCCGAATGCTGAAATTCCATAGATGATCCCGAAGTTGGCGGTTTTCGCTTTTCGACGCATATCACTGTCTACTTCTTCTTCCGGAATATGATAAATCTTGGCCGCAGTAATGGAGTGAATATCTTTATTTTCGTTAAAGGCTCGCTTCATTTCCTCGTCGCCGCTGAGAGCAGCCATAATCCGAAGTTCGATTTGTGAATAGTCAGCTGAAAGAAAAATATGTTCATCGTCCGAAGGAATAAAAGCTTTGCGTATCTCACGACCTGCTTCATCCCTGATCGGAATATTTTGAAGATTAGGATTCACCGAACTCAAGCGTCCGGTAGCAGCAATCGCCTGGTTGTATGAAGTGTGAATTTTGCCGGTTTTCCGGTTCACCAGCAGCGGAAGTGCCTCCACATACGTCGACAATAATTTCTTCAGTCCACGGTAATCCAGCACTTTTTGTACAATAGGATGCCGGTCCACCAATCGAATTAATACATCTTCCGCAGTAGAGTACTGTTTGGTTTTGGTCTTTTTTACATTGCTGTCGATATTCAGTTTTTCGAACAGAATGGGTCCCAGTTGTTTTGGTGAGGAGACGTTAAATTCTTCTCCGGCCAGCGCGATGATGTCTTTTTCCAGTTTGATGATTTGTTCGCGAAGGACAACCGCATACTGATTTAGCTCTTCTGAATTCAGTTTGACACCTGCATTTTCCATACTTGTAAGAACCGGTACCAGCGGCATTTCAATGCTGTTAAATAGTTCACGAACACCAGCCTTATCTAATTCCGGATCCAATGCATTCTTCAGTTGAAGTGTAAGATCGGCATCCTCGCAGGCATAATCGCGAAGTTTTTCAGGAGTAACCGAGCGCATTGTGATTTGCTCTTTTCCTTTTTTCCCGATCAACTCCTCGGTTGGTACTTTTTCGTAATTCAAGTATTGTAAACACAGTTGATCGAGATTGTGTTTCATATCAGGCTGAATCAGGTAGTGCGCCAGCATGGTATCGTATAAAGGCCCTTTTATCTCCACGTTGTAATTACTTAGAATCAGCATGTCGTACTTAATATTCTGCCCTATTTTCATCACGTTTTCATCCGCAAATACTTCACGGAATTCATCCATCACTTTTTGGGCTTCTTCTTTTTTACGCGGAACAGTTACACAGAATGCCTCGTGTGAACGAAAAGAGAACGACATACAAACGATTTCTGCAGTGTGTGTATCCAGCCCGGTGGTTTCAGTGTCGAAACAGAATTCTTTCTGGACCGATAACTCTGCTCTTAAACTGGCGCGCTGTAGTTCGTTTTCAACCAGGTAATACTGATGAGGAACAGTACCAATATTTTCTGTTGATTTGTTGGTTTCAACCACAGTTTCCTGAATTCCAAATAACGTTCCCTGCATGGCCGTTTCAGCTACAGTAGTTGCCGGAGCATCATCAAGATTTAAGCGGGCGATCAGTGATTTAAACTCAAGCTCTTCGAATAATTTTTTCAGATCTTCTTTATGAACTTCTTCCTTAATCAACTTGTCTTTTTCAAATTCAATGGGTACATCGGTAATAATCGTAGCTAACACACGTGACAGACGAACCTGTTCTTCGTATTCCACCAGGTTTTCCTTTTGCTTGCCTTTTAGTTTATCTGTATTTTGATACAAACCATCGATACTCCCAAATTCGCCGATCAGTTTTTCTGCCGTTTTGGGCCCAATTCCCGGACAGCCCGGGATATTATCCGCTGTGTCGCCCATCAAACCCAGTATGTCGATGACCTGTTCGGTACGTTCAATCCCAAAGTTTGCCTTTACTTCATCCACGCCCCATATTTCGTTATCGCCACCGGCTTTCCCGGGTTTATACATCAATACATGTTCCGAAACTAATTGTGCATAGTCCTTGTCAGGGGTCATCATGTAAGTAACAAAACCTTCTTTTTCAGCTTTTTTTGCTAAAGTTCCGATTACATCGTCTGCCTCATAACCTTCTTTTTCAATAATGGGAATATTAAATGCTTCGATGATTTTCCGGATATAAGGAATTGATTTGCGAAGGTCTTCAGGCATTTCTTCACGGTTTGCTTTGTAGGCGTCAAACATTTCGTGCCGGAAAGTAGGTGCCGATACGTCGAAAACGACTCCAATAAAATCCGGTTTTTCCTTTTCTAGTACCTGTACAATGGTGTTTGTTACACCCAACATGGCAGAAGTATTTATACCTTTCGAATTAAAACGTGGATTACGGATAAAGGCAAAATAACTGCGGTAAATCAATGCAAAGGCATCAAGAAGAAAAAGTTTTTTCTGTTCGGTTTCAGACATGGCAAACTGTTTATTGATTATCGGATGCGAACCACTCGGCAAACGAATTGCTCGTTTCGTACAGGCGCATACTAAAGAGTGAAACGTTTGAAGGGAGTTCTTGTTGAAGAATTTCGACAAAATGGAACACCAGATTTTCTGTGGTGGGCTGAAATTCAACTACAATCAGTCGTTCGGTAGCCTTTTGGAAAGCCTCGATGGTTTCTTTCGGGAAAAGCGAATTGACGAGTAAGGCGTGATCAAATACATCCACAACGCTTTTTTTTACCATTCCCTTTAAATTTCCAAAATCAATTACCATTCCGTCTTTTGGGTGTCCGGTTTCGTTTTTTACCTCTCCAATCAGGCAAACTTCCAGGTTGTAGGTGTGTCCGTGGATATTCCGACACAAACCATCGTACTGGTAAAGTGCATGTGCCATTTCGAAACTAAACTTACGCGTGACCCTGATTTTTGGCATTGCTGAATTGATTTTTGAAGCGTTAAAGTAAGGTTTTTTCAATAAATTGAAAGGACTTTTTGAGAATCAGATTGCCAGATTTTCCAAAATGGTATCGTTCGATTAAAACCAAAGGTGTTCTATCATGATTTTCAACCCAATCAGAATTAATATAATTCCACCCAGGATAAGTGATCTGTGACTTTTACGGGCTGAAATATTCTTTCCAAAAAGTAATCCAAGCATAGAAGCAATAAAGGTAACAGCAAAGATTACTGCCATAGGAAAATAAATAGGAAGTTCAAGAAACCCGAAGGTAATTCCAATTACAAAAGCGTCGATGCTGGTAGCCACCGACAAACTGATCAATACCCGTGGTTTGAACGGATCCAGATTTTTAAAAGTACTACCATCATTCTTCCCTTCAATAATCATCCGGACGCCAATAAACACCAATAATCCAAATGCAATCCAGTGATCAAGCGATTTTATCAGATCTTCGATGACACTTCCGATATACCATCCAAAAAGAGGAAAGATGGCCTGAAAAAATGCAAGAGAAAAAGCAACCTTACACGCTTTCATAAAGCGGATTTCTGGTTTGAGCAGTCCCACCGACACCGACACGGCAAAAGAATCGAAACTCAGTCCGATGCCAATCAGTAAAAAGGTTATAAAGTAAGCGATCGTCATTTTTCGATCTCAAAAATACATTTTTACTCTAAATTTTTGTATAGATTATTGAGCAGGAAAATTTTTCAATTAAAAAGAGCAGGAGTTTTGTTATAAATCGGAAAGCCATTCGTCAAATAAATCAGATGACCACAGAAGAATTCAAAAATACGGTTATTCCGTTTTCGCGAAAACTCTATCCGATGTTGTTCCGGATTTTGGGCGATGAGGAAGAGACACGAGATGCTTTGCAGGATCTGATGGTGAAGTTGTGGGATAAGCGGAAGGAATTGAAGAAGTGTGATAATCAATCGGCGTACATTATTGCCGTTGCCAGAAACCTTAGTTTCGATTTGCTAAAGAAAAAGCGGCCGGTACGGATAGATGGAAAGGAGGATAATAAAATGATGTTATTAAAAGCCGATGATCATTCTGATGCCAGGGAACGTTTGAACCATGTGAGAACGGTTATCGGGCAACTGCCTGAGAAATACCGCGAAGTGATCAGCCTGCGTGATATCGATGGTTTTGAATTCGAAGAGATAAAGGAAATGACCGGATACGAGGTGCCCTACATCCGGGTTTTATTATCGAGGGCACGCCAGAAAGTAAAAGAGGAAGTGGAAAAAACATATGATTATGGATTATCAGGAAAAGTTGCGGGGAAAGTACTTTAAGGGCGAAACTACCCTGGAAGAGGAGAAGGAGTTGCGAAAGTTGCTCGTAGAAGACAGTTCTTTGGAAGCTGAAGCAGACATGTTCCTGTTTTTCGAAAGTGAAGGAAACATTCCTGGAGACCTGGAAGAAAGCTTGATGAAAAGTTTGGAAAGGCGTCGTCAGTCTTCTGGTCGCATACGTCACTTGCGCCGGTACTCTATTGCTTCTGCAGCTGCCATAATTATTCTGATTTTATCCATTTATATAGATTCCCGATACCAGAGAAAAGTAAAAATGGAGAACGACTTTTTTGTGATGGAAAACGCATTGTTTCAGGTATCGCAAAGTCTTCAACCTGAAGAACAAAAGGAAATGATGATTTTGTGGGTAGATGAAGATGTGGAAGTGATTATTAACTAAGATGAATGAAGGGGAGACTGCAGGCTCCGGTTCTATATAAAAACGAAATAAAAATAAAACAAATAATAAAAATGAAAAAGTTGATTATACTGGTGTTGTTTATCGGTGTTACGATGACAGCACAAACACAGGATTCGCAGGCTTATTTTGAACAGCTGACAGAAAAATATTCAGAGAAGGATGGTTTTAGTGCCAGCATGCTCACCAGCGATATGTTCGATTTATATCTGAAAAAGAAAAAGTTGGAAGAAAATTCAGAAGCAGCCACAGCATTGAAAAATCTGGATAGAATATTGGTGGTTTCTCAAAGCGGTTACACAGGCCCAGGATTCGTAGACAAAAAATTCGATGAAAATGAGTATGAGAAACAAAAGGAAGCCAATAAAAAGGAGCGGGATGTCATGTACGGTGAAATCGTTAATCATTACAAAAACGGGGGCTATACACTTTTAAAAACCGAAAAACGGATGGGTGAAGACGTGAAGGTGTATCTGAAAAAAAACAATGAAAAGGTTAATTCACTGGTACTTATTACTAACTCGACAGCTGCTACTAACCTGGTTGAATTGGATGGTGACATTGATCTGGCAAATGTAGCATCGCTCAATACTGCCCTTAATTTGCGAGGACTGGAGAACCTCTACAAGATCGATAATAAAAGCCCGTATCAGTATATTGGAGCTGATGCAGCACAATATTTCGATCAGGAAAGATTACAGGTGTTGGAGGAACGGGCACGTGCTATGGCCGAACGACAGGCAGTGTTATCAGAGGATCAGATAAAGCGGTTTCAGGAACAAGCGGAACGGCAGGCTCAAAGACAGGTAGAAGCAGCTGAACGCTACCGCGAAATGGCAGAACGTTACCGGGTTCAGCCCATCTTTTTAAATTATCCGGGCGACAGCACAGATTATTTTCTGAACGGTGAAAAAGCAACCATTGAGGAGATCAAGGAACTGGATAAAGATGATATCAAAAGCATCGAAGTGAATAAGCCTACTAAAGATGAAGACAGAACGGTGGTCAGGATCAAAACAAAATAGAAAAGTAGTGAAAGAGAAAGGGCAGCGAATTTCGCTGCCCTTTCTTGCTTTATGGTATTTCCTACTTTAAATATTCTGAATATGTTACGATAAATTTCACTCCTTCATTTCTTTTTGTTCCTTCCAGAATTACACGTTTGGCATCATCGGCCCGCCGACCGGTTGTAAGGTAAAATCCTTGGTTTCCAACATAATTAATTGTATCGCTTGGATTGGTATAATCAATAACACGTTGAATATGCTGCGTGATGTTAAAATGGTACGTGTAATCCGCTGTGTCGAGCGAACCATCGTAAAAATACGGGTTAAAATAATAGTCTTCCGGCTGGTATTCTTCATTGTCAGGGGCGACAAAAGTTAAAACCAGGCTGCTTGGTGGCGGATAATTCTCGATATCACTGGCAGTGGTGTCTACCTGGAAAACTAATTCAGCCTTATTAATAGCCACGTTTGTCGAATCTCTCCAACTTGATAAACCGCCAATCCATATACTGGATTTTAATCCACCGGTTGGTTGAATGTAAATGTTGTTTTCTTGTTTAACCTGCTTGTCCAGGTCGTTTACAAACGGTGTTCCGGTATAATTGTGCGTTATGTTCGAAACCCGGGCACTGTATTCTGTAATATAAAGTCCTGAAGTTAACAGTCCGTTAGGCAAGGTATCCGGATCAAGTTTCTCTTTACTTTCATCATTTTTGTAGTAAATCTGAAGATCGTAATAAGGGTTATCCACGCTGTAACTTGAGCCCAGTGCCGTAATATAATCGATCGCTGACTTTATTGTAATAAGCGAACCGGTTCCGGAAGTGTTTGTTTCACTTTCGACGTAGACACCTTTAAAATAGTTTAAAAAAGCATCGTTCGACACTTTGTCCAGTGAATCTGCATCTAAAATCTTTTGAGCAATAGAATTGTCAAGAGGAATTTTTAGTACTTGTATGATGGTATCTCCATAGGTTGAGTCGAGTTCAATTTTTGGGGTGAAACTCAACACTCCAATGGGCTGAGTTGAGGCCATTGATTTCAGATCAACGTCTTGTGTATATTGTGCATCCACATCAAGCCCGGACAGGAGTTCATAAATTTTAACGTGCTGCTCCGTTTGTATATCGCCATATACAGGGCCATAATACAAAAATAAAAATGAAGAGTCGACTTCCGGGTTGGTTCCAAAATCGGGGTATGACAACGTGCGAAGCTGAGTGGCAAAGTTTGCATTGGTTGTGCCAAAAAGCGGATCGTTGAAATTACCCAAAAGGTTGTTACGGGATTTACTTGTAACAATTCCTGTTTCAAGGTTGGCGTATGCAGTGATACTATCTTTTATCACTACGTTTTTTACATTAATAAGGTCGGTACCCGGCAAAATCTCAAGCCCTAAGTCGCTGTATTTATTACACGATGTCAGAGCCAGTATTACTAAAAAAGTTATACTTACAAATGATAAGAACTTTTGAATATATTTTCTCACTGAATTTTCTATTTAGTTTCTTGTTGTTCTGTTAACCTGTCCAGGAACAGGGTTTCTGAAAAAATTACACAAACGTATGAAAAAACAACGAAAGCAGGGGTGCGATCATTGTAAAAGTGAACTTTTTAAATTTAATTTTGATCTTTTAACACTCACGCGCTTAATCAACTTTATCGTAAAATTCATTGTAAGCATCAATGTAAGTTTCCTTTGGCTGGTAATCTAGGAAAAGCTTTCCTGAGCTCTTGATATAGTCTTTTACATTGGTATTGATTTTCTCAGTTCCCTGAATAATACCATCAGAATAGTCGATGGCAAGTTTGCTAACATTCAGGTAAGTCGGATCATCAATCACCTTAACATCACCAGGTTCTACTCCTTCAACCAGCAGTTTTTTATTGAAGTCTGCACTGAGTGTTTTTTTGAAATCGTCGTCGTAAGCAGAGTAAACTACTTTTGAATTGCGGAACAACGGATCGTTGTAATAGTATTTTTTAATATACAAAGGTACCAGAGAAGTGAGCCAGCCATGACAATGAATCAGGTCGGGAGCCCAGCGTAATTTGATCACTGTTTCCAAAACACCGCGGGCAAAAAAGATAGCACGTTCGTCGTTATCTTCAAATTCTTTCCCTTTGTCATCGGTCAGCACGGCCTTTCGTTGAAAATAGTCCTCGTTATCAATAAAATACACCTGCATGCGGGCAGCCTGTATGGACGCCACTTTTATAATCAGCGGATGATCGGTATCATTAATTACAAGGTTCATCCCAGATAATCGAATGACCTCATGTAACTGGTTTCGCCTTTCGTTAACATTTCCGTAACGTGGCATAAATGTCCGTATCTCCCGGCCGCGTTCCTGTATTCCCTGAGGCAGATAACGGGCAATTTCCGACATTTCACTTTCGGGTAAATATGGGGTTATTTCTTGAGAAATGTAAAGGATTCTTTTCTTTTCCATGAACAATGTGCGCAGTTAAAAACAGGGGGCAAAATTAATAAAAATAAACGAAAAATTCAATTTAAGTATGTTAGCTTCAGTTACTATGCCAGTATTTTATGCAATATTCCCAATTATATTTCTTTACTTTGCAGCCGCAATTGAAGGGGTATGAAACTCGTTAGAACAGTAAAAGAACTGCAACAGGAATTAGGAAAACAAGGCAGCAAATCGGGGATCGGTTTTGTGCCGACCATGGGTGCACTGCACGAAGGTCATTTGTCGCTTGTGAAAAGATCAGTTGCTGAAAACCAGTCAGTTGTGGTTAGTATATTTGTAAATCCTACCCAGTTTAACGATCCTAAAGACTTGGAACGTTACCCGCGCACTCTGGAAGCCGATTTGGCTCTTTTAAAGCATACTGGATGTAAGTTTGTTTTTGCTCCTACAGTTGACGAGGTGTACCCGGAAGAAGATACCCGGAAATTTAATTTCGGAAAACTCGAAAAAGTAATGGAGGGGAAGTTCCGACCTGGGCACTTTAACGGGGTGGCGCAGGTAGTCAGCAGGTTATTTGATATGGTAAAACCTGATAAAGCTTATTTTGGGTTGAAGGATTTCCAGCAGTTGGCCATCATCAAAAATATGGTAAAACAACTTGATTTACCTGTTGAAATAGTCCCTTGTGAAATA
Organism: Draconibacterium sp.; assembly: GCA_035399765.1. Lineage (GTDB taxonomy): Bacteria > Bacteroidota > Bacteroidia > Bacteroidales > Prolixibacteraceae > Draconibacterium. Next base: position 11,181 of record DAOPJR010000009.1, read on the forward strand.
GTACGTGAGAAAAGCGGTCTGGCGATGAGTTCACGAAATGAGTTGCTGAGTCCGGAACAGCGTGAAAATGCTGTGCTGATCTCAAAAACGTTATTCAGGGCCAAAGAACTAATCACTGAAAAAAACGTAAACGATCTCAGAAATTGGGTGGTGGGCGAGATCAACAAAAACCCCTACCTGGATGTTGAATATTTTGAAATTGTTGATGACGAACAACTGCAGACAGTAACCGATTGGAACGAAAAAAATACAAAAGTTGGCTGCATTGCAGTTTTTTGCGGAAAGATCAGACTGATCGACAACATTGTTTTTAATTAGTGAAAGAGAAGCCATGTTAATTGAAGTTTGTAAATCGAAAATTCATAAGGTAACCGTTACCGAAGCCAACCTGCAATATGTAGGCAGCATCACCATCGACGAGGATTTGATGGATGCCGCTAACCTGATCGAGAACGAAAAGGTGCAGGTAGTAAATATCAACAACGGCGAGCGCCTGGAAACCTATGTAATAAAAGGTGAGCGCGGAACAGGAACCATTTGTTTAAATGGTCCGGCTGCCCGAAAAGTAGCTGTAGGAGATGTTGTAATTATTATTTCCTACGCACAAATGGACTTTGAAGAAGCCAAAACCTTTAAACCCAGTTTGGTTTTCCCTGATACGGAAACCAATAGCATTGTATAAATCAAATTTTGAAATACTGACTAACCTCGTGGTTTTTAACTGCGAGGTTTTTTTATTTTTACAGAACAGAATCCAGACAGACTTTACTTAAAATCAGGATTATGAATTTAATGACGCGTTCAAAAATATTTAAAAGCTTCGAAGCTTTTTCTCCGATGCTTTCCATTTGGAAAGGGAGCAACAACACTGTGGTTTTTACCAACGGTTGTTTCGATTTGATTCACCACGGACATGTTGATTCATTGCAACGTGCAGCTGCTTACGGTACCAAACTGGTGGTAGGTTTAAACTCGGATGAATCGGTACATAAGCTCAAAGGAGAAAACCGGCCAATACTTGGAGTGATGGAGCGTGCCGCCGTGTTGGCTGCTTTCGAAGCGGTGGATGCCATCGTTATTTTTGAGGAAGAAACTCCGGCGGAACTCATAAAAAAAATATTACCAGATGTATTGATAAAAGGGGAGGAGTACAAGGTGGAGGAAATAGCTGGCCACGATACGGTGCTAAAAAACGGAGGACGCGTGGAACGGCTCGAACTGGTAGAAGGAATTTCTACGAGCGAACTGATCGAACGAATTAAAAAACTTTAAAATCTCTGTGAATACTCCGTGTTCTCCGTGGTTAAGTTCGTCAATTTTCAGATACCGCAGAGGAAACAGAGAACGCACAGAGAATCACAGAGAAAAGAATGACCAAAACCAAAAGCATATACACTTGTCAAAATTGCGGGGCACAATCGCCAAAGTGGATGGGAAAATGCACTACATGTGGTGAATGGAACACGTACGTAGAAGAAATTGTAGCTTCGAAAAAAACCAGCGGCAAACTTTCGGTACAAATTTCGGGGAACCAACCCGTTACTCTCGATAAAGTAGAAGCGGCCAAGAACCCGCGCATTTCTGTTGGAATTGAAGAATTCAACCGGGTGTTGGGTGGAGGAATTGTCCCGGGTTCACTTATTCTTTTGGGTGGCGATCCCGGCATCGGGAAATCGACGCTGGCATTGCAAATGGCACTCGGCTTAAAAGAAAAACTGGTACTGTATATTTCGGGTGAAGAGAGCCTGCAACAGATCAAACTTCGAGCCGAACGATTAAATAACAACAATAGTTCATGTTTATTTCTGAGTGAAACCTCGCTGGAGAATATCATTGCACACACCGAAAATATAAACCCAGAAATTCTGATCATCGACTCAATACAAACCATTTCTACCGAGTTAATCGAATCGTCACCGGGCTCGGTGGGGCAAGTGCGCGAATGTGCATCGGCATTGCTGAAATTTGCCAAAAAGAACGATGTAGCTGTCGTGCTGATCGGGCATATTACGAAAGATGGCAACCTGGCGGGTCCAAAAGTACTGGAGCACATGGTTGACACAGTCTTGCAGTTTGAAGGTGATACCAATTACATGTACCGTATTCTGAGATCAAACAAAAACCGTTTTGGCTCTACCAATGAACTCGGTATTTTTGAAATGCGCAGCGATGGTTTGCGTGAGATAACAAATCCATCGGAACAGCTGATTTCAAAGGTAAGCCACGATGTTAGCGGGACTGCCATTGCGGCAACCGTTGAAGGGGTTCGCCCTTTCCTGATCGAGATTCAGGCGCTGGTTAGTTCGGCTGCGTACGGAACTCCGCAACGTTCCTCCACTGGTTTCGATCTGCGCAGACTTAACATGTTGCTGGCGGTGCTTGAGAAAAGGGCAGGATTTAAACTCATAGCCAAAGATGTTTTCCTGAATATTGCCGGGGGGCTGAAAATTAACGATCCTGCTACCGACCTGGCAGTAATCTGTTCGATTCTTTCTTCGAACATCGACATTGCCATCAATCATAAAATTAGTTTTGCGGGAGAAGTAGGGTTAACAGGAGAGATACGTGCCGTAAGCCGCATTGAACAGCGTATTGCAGAGGCGGCAAAACTAGGCTTTTCACGTATTTATGTGCCTTCGCTCAACAAAGGTTTTGATGCTAAAAAATATTCGATTGACATTGTGAAGGTAAGCCGGGTTGAGGAAGTGTTCAAAACTATTTTTGCGTGAAAAGTAGAAAAACAGGTTGGATGATGTCATCCTGAACTGGTTTCAGTATTTTCGGATAGCATTTTTTAACGCCCTATTTTTGATTTCTGACTCAACTATTTATAATTTGGCGCACTGAAATGAGAAAAATAAGTTCGATACTGCTTTTTGCCCTGGTTTTTATAGTAGTTTCCTGTGAAAAACCAATTATTCCAAAACCCGATCATCTGATTAAACAGGATCAAATGATTGAGATGTTGGTTGATATGCATTTGGCAGAAGCAGCTTATGTGAAGTTTCGGTACGATTCTGTTATGAGGAATAATTCATCCGTTAATTTTTATTATTCAGTACTGGCAAAATACGAAGTACCGGATACGGTTTTCGAAAAATCCTTTCTTTACTATGCCAGTGAACCCAAAAATTTTGAAAAGATGTATCGGAAGGTCATGAGTAATTTAAGTCAACAAGAACAGGAACTTTCCGGACGCAAACAAAACATACTTGACCTTGGCAAGGATGATAAAGAGATCCGGCAGCCGTGAGAAAGATTGCAGCTACATATATTTTCCCGGGTAACCGTGCGCCGGTTAAAAATGGAATCCTGGTTTGTGATAACGATGGAACGATAATCGAAATTATCGAGAATGGTGGTGATTTTCATGAAGAGGCTGGTTTAGAGTATTATAGCGGAGCGCTGGTGCCAGGTTTTGTAAATGCACATTGTCATCTCGAACTTTCACATTTAAAAAATCAGGTTGAAGAGAAAACCGGAATTGGCGGTTTTATTGGTCAGATAAACAAACTACGAAATGTTGCTGAAGAGGAAATGCTAAAAGCTGCACAGGTTGCCGATAAGTTGATGTGGACAGTCGGAATTTCAGCAGTTGGCGACATATCAAACACAGTACTTTCCATCCCGGTGAAACAAAAAAGTTCCATTCACTATTACACATTTGTTGAAACATTTGGATTTCATCCCTCGCGTGCAGAGCGCGCTTTTGAACTGGCAACTACTGTAAAGAAAAGTCTGGATGATTCAGAACTACTTGCCTCCATTGTCCCTCATTCACCTTATTCGGTTTCCGAACCACTTTTCAGAAGAATCGAAAAAGAGGCATCTAAAAGTGGAGGAATTCTTTCTATCCATAACCAGGAGAGTAAAGGGGAAACTCAATTTTATATTGACGGAACAGGTCCAATAGCGGAGCACCTGCAAAACAATCTGGGTTTGGATATTTCTCACTGGAGTCCACCCGGTAAGAGTTCGCTGGAAAGCATTCTTGAATATCTTCCACCTGAAAACCTGCTACTTTTGGTACATAATACTTTTACGCGTGAGAATGATGTGGAAGCGTTATTAAAGAAACGGTCTTCTGAAAATACTTTTATGGTGCTTTGCCCAAACTCAAATTTATACATTGAAAATGCACTTCCTCCGATTCAGCTGTTTCGTAAGAAGGGCTTAAATATTTGCTTAGGAACCGACAGCCTCGCTTCTAATCACGTACTTTCCATTCTTCAGGAAATGATTACTATTCAACAGCATTTTACTGAAATTACTTTACAGGAGTTGGTAAAATGGGCATGTGTAAATGGCGCGAAAGCCCTGGGTCTTGATAATGAAATAGGAAGTTTTGATAAAGGTAAAAAGCCGGGTGCGAACCTGCTCACAGGGCTCGATCTGAAAGAACTGAAACTCACTGAAAAAGCACGGGTAAAACGATTGATCTGATCACTTCTTTTGGGCTGGATTTATTCCTTAACTTTATCGCCTTAAATCAGTGTTATGAAGATTGGAAACATCGAATTGAAAAATACACCACTTTTTTTGGCTCCAATGGAAGATGTAACATACAAGTCGTTCCGTTGGATGTGTAAGAAATTTGGGGCAGATGTGATGTACACTGAATTCATTTCTTCAGAAGCTCTGGTGCGAAACATTCAAAAAACTAAACAGAAAATGCATCTGTTTGATTTTGATCGCCCGGTGGCTATTCAGATATACGGACATAATATTGAATCGATGGTACGGGCAGCGCAGGTAGTTGAAGAAAGTCAACCTGATTTTATTGACATCAATTTTGGATGCCCGATGAAAAAGATTGTCCGGCATGGTGCAGGGGCAGCGATGCTGAAAGACCTTCCCAAAATGCAGGAAATGGCCGCAGCCATTGTAAAAAGCGTTCAGATACCGGTAACAGCCAAAACCCGATTGGGGTGGAGTGAAGGTGACAAAACAATAGTGGAGGCAGCATTGCGTTTGCAGGATGCCGGCATTCAGGCGCTTGCTATTCACGGCAGATCAAGGGAACTACTTTATTCCGGCGAAGCAGACTGGACTTTGATCGGTGAAGTGAAAAATCATCCTCAAATTCATATTCCGATAATCGGGAATGGAGACATCAATAGCGGAGAGAAAGCAAAAAAACTACTGGATGCAACCGGAGTTGATGCTTTGATGATTGGTAGGGGAGCCATTGGCCGGCCCTGGCTTTTTCGTGAAGTAAAACATTATCTTCAAACAGGAGAGTTACTTCCACAACCCCTTGTTTCTGAAGTAGTAGAAATTCTGAAGGAGCAACTTCAAATGAACCTGGAATGGCGTGACGATGAGCGTTCCGGAATATTAATGATGCGACGTCATTTTGCCAAGTATTTTCCGGGCTTATCAAACTTTCGCGAACTGAAGATCCGTCTTTTACGAGCCGAGAGTAATGATGAGGTTTCTGATATTTTAGCTCAAATTGTGGAACTTTATGGAAATATACAGCTGGATTTCTCGGAGGCAAGCCTGAAATAAAGATGAAAAACGACTATAGTGAATATTATTCGGAAGCGTCGCTTTGGGAAAAGCTAAAGAAATTTGCAAAAAATGCCGGGGCGAAAGTGGTTTATGTGGTTTTGCTTTTATACTACACCATGCAGGATTCAGCAGTGGGCTTAAAAACCAAAATAAGTATTGCAGCGGCGCTCGGTTATTTTATTTTTCCTGCCGATGCAATCCTCGATTTAACTCCTATAATTGGCTACTCTGACGACTTTGGAGTTCTTCTCTTTGTTCTTACACAGGTAGCCAGGAATATTACCCCTGAAATTAAACAAAAAGCCAGGCAAAAACTCAATGACTGGTTTGGTATAGTCAACCCTGAAGATATCACTGAAATCGACAACAAAATTGAGTAACTCGCTTGTTCGTTAATAGAAGTTAATCCTCTTTATTTTCTCTGATGTGGCACACTAATTGCAAACATCTAATTAACTAGATAGGTAGATAAGGTTTAAAAAGAGAGAGAGAAAGTTGTAGGCAGTACGCTGCTTTTTGTTTTTTGTTTTTTGTTTTTTTTGTGAAGGCAAATACCTTCGAATTGTTAGCTTGGGTAGCCCCGTTTAGGCGGGGCTATTTCATTTTATGCGTTCCGTTTCTCATACTTTTTGATACATTTGATGGAAATTAAAACATATGCCAGGATTTGATTTTTCTGTCCTACAATGGATTTTACTCATTCTTTCTGCTGCGCTTATTGGTATGTCAAAAGTAGGTGTGCCTGGCGTATCTATGCTGGTTGTACCAACGCTCGCTATTATTTTTGGGGGGAAAGCATCAACCGGTATATTGTTACCCATTTTGATGATGGCAGACGTTTTTGCTGTTCTCTATTACCACCGTCATGCGCAATGGAAATACCTGTGGAAACTTCTTCCTTTTGCATTTATCGGCATTGGAATAGCGCTTTGGGTAGGAGAGGTTGTAAACGATGAATGGTTTAAGAATATCATTGCTGTAATGGTTTTTTTAAGCATCGGGTTAATGATCTGGAGAGACCGGAAAAAAGAACAGACTTTGTTCCCGGATAACTGGATTTTCGCTGGTTTTATGGGGGTATTAGGAGGTTTTGCCACCATGATCGGCAATGTGGCGGGACCCATCTTCGCCATTTATTTATTAGCCATGCATCAGCCAAAAAATAAATTTATTGGTACCACAGCATGGTTTTTCCTGATTGTTAATTTTTCAAAGTTTCCGCTGCATATCCTAGTTTGGAAAACCATCAACTGGCAAACACTTTCACTCGACATTATGCTGTTTCCTGCGATTGCTTTGGGAGCTTTTGCCGGTATTCAGCTTATAAAACGAATATCAGATAAACTTTACCGAACTGCTGTGATTGTGGTAACTGCACTTTCGGCATTTTTACTTTTAATTTAATGAAACAGTTAATTAAATTCTTTAGCGATAAACAACATCTCGAAACAGTTTTGGATGTTGGAACTGGCCCTGGTAATTTTATTAAGGTATTGAAAGAAATATTTCCAAAAGCAAAAATTACAGGTGTTGATCCTGACGAAGAATCACTGGCAAGTGCAACTGAGAAGTTTCCCGATGCCGTTTTTCGGAAAATGAATGGAGAACAGCTCGGATTTGAAGACAATACTTTCGACGTGGCTTCTATTTCCATGGTATTGCACCATCTTTCTGATGTGAAGCAAACATTGGTGGAAATGAAACGAGTAATAAAACCTGACGGTTGGCTGATTGTAAACGAATTATTTAGCGACGATCAAAATCCTGCGCAGGAAGTACACAAACAAATACATCATTTCCGCAGTAAAATTGATCGGATGAATGGTATCATACACAATCCAGCTTTTACCCGCAAGCAAATAGTCGAGCAAATTGAAGGTTCCGGCTTAAACATCGTGTTGAAATTTGAATTCAGTAATCCGAAGGAGGAAATAAGCGAAGAAGATATTGCGGAACGTAAGTCAAAGCTTTGGACGGCTCTCGAATCAATGGAGGTAAGGGATGAATACGAAGAGTTAAAAGCCGAAATTCCGATTATTGAAGCAGCACTGGACCAACATGGATTTGAAATGTCAAGCCGACTTGTTTGTGTGGCTCAATCCAAAAAATAAGTTAAAGGCGGTTATTTACAATGTTATTGTAGATGGACCCAAACTGAATACGGAAACCAAAATTAGCACCAACTTCAAACGAAGAAGGTAACTGAACTGTATTAAGTAGTACATCTTCCAGCGAAACATCTCCTTTGGGAAGATAAATCTGATCGTGGATGTTTTGTACCCTGAAACCCATTCGAACTGAGAATCCGCGGATGATACGAACAGATAGATCAGTATCAAGGGTAATTCTGTTTTTACTCCAGTCATGTAAATAGTTGGTAGCGTCTAGCCCTGCCCGAATTTCGCCCCAGGTTTGCACCACTTGCAGATCAAGCCGAAAGGACTGTTCCCATAAACTCTCTTTATATTTATCGTAAATGGTTTCTTCGAAATACTTTTTCCAGAGAGGCCCTACGTAATAGGCAATCGTAAAAACTTTTCTATCAGAAATATCCCACGGGAAGATGTTGTATTCGATAGCTGGTTTTACAGAAACAGAATATATCGTGTTTTGGTAATTGCTGTTGAAGTAGCTCACAAATGCTCCTGCCGACCATTTGGAACTCAGGCTTTTAACTACACTGGAAGAAGCATAAGTGGATGTGTTTTCCGATTTATAGTCTTCTCCGTCGCTGGTGTAATTTTTAGTATTTACCGAACGACGGGCATTGTTTCGTAATTTCCATTCCTCGGTAACTTTATCTGCCCTGACATTGAAAGAATAATTCAGAGTTTTACGACTCTCCTCCAGACTTGTATTTCCCGAAATGTCTCCACGGAAAGTCCAGTTATTCCATGGGTCTTCAACATTTACCCCACTTAGGTCTTCGTCATTTCCATTGTATTTGAATACCAGTTGTTCAGACGCTTTGGTTTGGCTTACATAAGGCATTAATCCAAGAGCAAGAGCATCGGTTATTTTTTTACGTTCCTCTTCAAACGTATCGCTCGAAAGGGTTGTGGCAGAGATGGTAAAATCCGACAGGTTGTCCATGGTCAGGTTATTAAAAATAAGCGAATAAGCATGACCTCCTGACCCGGTAGTTCGGGTACTAATAATAATGTGGACATCGGCAAATGCAGGTTCTTTTACAAAATCAACATAACGCATTCTTCTTCTCATGTAATCCATGTCGAGCCTGATTCCTTCCACAAAAACACGGATTTTTTCATCACGTTTCTGATATGACGGTGTACCCTTCCCCTTCAATTTTGGATCTATGTTATTCAGGTCGGACGCAAAACTTTTAACAGATATGATTAGTAAAAAAGAAAAAAGAAATACACTTAAACGTGATGACATAATGTTTCCTCCGTTTATCAGGTTTTTATTGTTGGTTTATCGCTTCTTATAAGCCTCCTAAAGATAAGAGTTACATTTAAATAACGAAAAAGAAACACATATTTTACAACGTGTTTACGTAAATGTTAAGTAAGGATCTAATAAGAGGGAGCAATATTTAAAATCCTTTCTCAAATCATTTATAAATAAATATTTGAAATGAATAAAATCACAGGCTTTGTTATTGTTTGGAGCCAGAGGAATAATGGGACTTAATTTTTGTAAAATTGGAGTGCAGTTTAATGAATATTGAGGTTCGGAATGTTGGAGCTAAAATACTTCAAAAAAGAAGGCTGTTCTTCAAAGAACAGCCTTCCTAATATGATGTAAAAAGAATCTACTAATAGAATTTAGATCTTTTGTCTACTATTTCAACCGCATTGCGGTGAGTAATAAAAGACTCTGAAGAAGCTCTGTAAGCAAGCGTTTGTTCCAAACGGCTTTGTTCTGCAGCTACATTACCTACAGGATTCTCTGTTTCTGAAGTTACCATCACTACAAAAACTCCATTATTCCCTTCAATTGGTTTCGATAGTTGATCTACTGGCAAAGAAGTAACCATTCCGATAACCGAAGGTTCAAGCCCAACTCCCGGAATGGAGAATGAATTGAAATTAATTCCGTTAGCATTTTTTACTTCAGTTCCGAGAGCACTTGCTAGTGAACTCAGATCTGAGTTATTGGTCATTTCCGATTTAACTTTTTCAACCAGTTTATCCAGTTTCTTTTGTTTGCTTACAGCCAATTCAACGCGGGCACGAACATCTTCCAAAGGAGCAATTCCTTCCTCAGTAATATTGGTTAAAACGGCAATTACAAAGTTGTCACCCAGTTCAAAAATAGGAGAGCCTTGAGTAGTTTGAAGAATGCTGTTCAAATTAGCATCGTACGCTGCACGAACTAACTGTCTTGCATTTTCCAGTCCGGCTATCGAAAGATCGTTTTCTCCCAGTGTAGCTACACGTTTTGTTAAGTTTTGCTCGGTAATCGCTGCATCAAATTCTTCACGATTAGTATTTGTTCCGGCGAATTCGCTGGCTTTTGCATACACATCCTGGTAGGTTTTTGTACTTGGAATTACGTTTCTGATGAGGTAAGCAATTTGTACCTGCGGAACCAGTTTGCCTAATTGTGTAGTTTGAACAATGTGAATACCGAATTGCGAAGTAACTATAGTAGTTTCACCTTTTTTATTGTTGAATGCTGCGTCTTCAAATGGTTTTACCATCTGTCCGCGACGGAACCAACCTAAATCTCCTCCGTTGATTGCAGAACCCTGGTCGGTTGAATTTTGTCTTGCCAATTCGGCAAAATTTGCTCCATTGTCAATCAGTGTTTTTAAACTGTCGGCCAGTGCTTGCGCTGCTGTCAATTCTGCCTGTGTCTGATAAGTCAGCAAAATATGGCGTGCTTCCACTGAGTCAGGCATCATTTCTGATTTGTAAAGTTTGGCCAGAGCGAAAGACTCTCCATTCTGATATGGTCCATACACATCTCCTAATTTTGCGTTTTCGTCGAATACCCAGGTGGCAATGTTTTCTGAAAGATCCTCTTTTTTATACCAGATATTTTCGAAAGCAACATCGGAATTGGCATTAACAAATTGAACGACGTCTTCGGTTTTTTCAAAGTCACTTTTAATATCATTAATCCATTTGCGGGTAGTTTCTACGTCTGCTTCCGAAGGATTTACCGTATATGTAATATATTCAATCTTTCTGCTGTTGTTTGTTTTGTATAAATCCTGATTTGCATTATAATAATCTTTCAGATCGCTTTCACTAACTGTGATTTGATCATCAGCAACCGAACTTTGAGGAAGCGTTATGTAATCAAAATTTACAACTTTGCTGCTTGCAACCAGATTCGATTCGGCTTCTTGTTTGGTAACATACAATCCTAATCCAACCATGTTGGCATATTTTGATTGAGTGCGTTCTTCAACGATTTGTTGCTCAAGATTCAACCAGTAAGCGCGCTGATCGGCGGCAACAGCACCATTATCCATATTCTTAAGAAAGCGAACTACTGAACCGCGGTCGAACTGACCCGTTTCCGGATTGCGGAAAATCTGTTGAACGATTGGGTGAATGTTCGAACCTTGCAACATGTCGAACAATTCGTCGGAACTTACTTCGATACCCAATTTTTTGTAAACTTTTCCCATTACAATCTCGCTGATTTGCTGTTGCCAGGCCTGATCACGAATCTGGGCCCAGGTATTTTCATCCAATTGACCGGTGCCGTAATTTGATTTGTATATTTCTCCCAAATTTTCCACTTTAGTTTGAAAATCGGGGTATTGAATAGATTCACCATCAATAACACCAACTTCCATGCGGTTTCTTTGAAACATCGACGAACCACCCTGTAACAAGTCTCCAAGGATAAATGCTGCCAATGAAACACCGATTACAATTGCTACTAACAATCCTGCTCTCGTTCTGATTTTTTGTAACGTTGCCATTGATTTTCAGTTATTTTAATGCAAATAATTATTTAATTTTTTCGAGCTACGAAGATAACAATTTTAACTATTTAACCACGGGATTTGATTTTTTTTTGGAAAGACCTTTCTTGTGTGTTTAGTATGCTGTAAATCAATAAACTAATTATGGATATTTTTTATTGTCCTTCGGTGATTGTGAGTTTCACCAGCTCGATTTTTGTGTTACTTGCCTTTAAAACTTTAAAATGGAATTTCCCGATTCGGATAACCGAATTTATTTTAGGAATACTCTCGTGATTAAAGAGGATATAACCAGCCAATGTTTCAAATTCTTCAGATTCCGGCAGATCAAGTAAATATTTCTCGTTAATCAGGTCAATTTCTGCTCTTCCCGAGAAAATATATTCCGTATCGCTGATTTTTTTCTCGATTATATCGCGGGTGTCGTGTTCATCTTCGATTTCGCCAAATATTTCTTCCAGAATATCTTCGCTGGTCACCATTCCTGAAGTTCCGCCAAATTCATCAACAACAATGGCAATGCTGCGGTGCTCCTGGATGAAAGTACTCAGTAATTTATTAGCCGGCATGGTTTCAGGCACAATCAGCACTTTTTTAATAAAAGGCTCAATAGATTGCGGATTCTGAAACAACACAGAAGAATGTACATAGCCAATTATGTTGTCTATGTTTTCTTTAAAGAAAAGGATGCGTGAATAGCCGGTTTCCACAAACTTCTGTTGCAATTCGCCAATTGAAGCACCTACTTCGAGCATTTCTATCTCAGTTCGGGGAACCATTATTTCACGAAGTTTTACTTTTGAAAAATCAAGGGCATTTTTAAACAGCTTGATTTCGGTTTCTACTTTTTTTTCAATTTGCTCTATTCTTGACGTATCGCTTTCGTTAACAAATTCGTCGAGGTCTATACGACTGAAAACCGGGTTCTTGTTTACGGTATTCACATCGGTTTTTAATACCCGTTTTAGTAATGTATTGGTAATGGCAATTGAAAAGGTTGTGATAGGATAAAATACGATATAGAAAAAAGCTAGTGGAACAGACAATATATTCAACAGAGAATTGGGGAAAAGACGAAATAAGGTTTTAGGTAGAAATTCGGATATAACCAGGATGATTAGCGTTGAAATAATAGTTTGTAAAAACAATACCATCGATTCTGACTCGATAAATGTTTTAAAAACCGGTTCAAGAATGGCAGCAAACGCAATACCATAAATAACCAGTGCAATGTTGTTACCGACCAACATGGTAGCGATGTATTTTCCCCCATTGGCGGTAACAAAACGTAAGATTTTTGATGTGAAAGGATCGGATTGTTTGTCGAGTTCAAGACGTAATTTGTTGGCAGAAACATAAGCAATTTCCATCCCTGAAAAAAAGGCTGAAAGTAGAATGGTAATCAATATAAGTAATAAATAAAGGTTCATTGCCTGCCTATTTAAACTTAATAGCTTTGTTCGAATCCTCCAGTTTAGGTATTACTTTTTCCTCAGGGTTTGTCTTCGGAATAGTGTCATTATCAACTGGTTGGTTTTCTTTATTGTTCACCGCTACGTATAAAATTCCTTTTGGTTTTTTTATTTTCCAGTTCAGCATATCCTGGTCCGAAGTTAACCCTATTCCTGTTATAATCTGGTCATCACGAATAATTTTCACATATTCTTCGGTATGAATTTCTTTTGCTTTTTCATCCCAGATCAGGTGTTCGGTTTTAAGCGAATCGCCCTGGATATTGGTAACAACCACATTATTTTTGGCCTCCCAGCGGTCTTCTTTTATAAACTGTTTGGCATAATCGGCACGTAAACTCGAAACGATTTGTTTTTGATCGTTGTACTTCAAAATTTTTACCCCTTCGGGAAATTCATAAAAGCCCTGACCATCATTATCGAAGCGAAGAAGTTTTGGCGCTTGCAGGTTATACCTGATTTGTCCGGAGTCGGATACTAGTGTTTCGAAATTGGTTGCTTCCTGAATCGGAAGATTTTCTTCGGTATTAAAAGCCTGTATTTTGGCAATGTCGTTTTTGCCACAGGCATAGAAAAGTATTGCAGTCCCCAGAATGAGAACTGCAATACCAATTTTATTAATCAGTTGTAAACTATTAGAATCTGACTCTTGTATTTTCATTAATCCATCCTCCTACGTGGTAGGTAGCACCTTCTTTCAGGTTCTCCATAAACGCTTCCTCCTTATTTGGAAAATATTTACGGTACTTAGAAATATTTGATGCGGCATCAATTGAACAGTCTTCACTGCGGCGTGCTTTTTCAAAATAATCACAAGCCACCCAGAAAACAGATGCTTTTTCGATGTCTTTACCCGGGAATTTGCTTGAAGCAGCTACATAAATATTTCCGATAAGCATGTTCGCTTCACAAAGATCAGGATTAAGCGAAATAGCTTTTTTTGCATCCTGAACTGCTGCCTGATATTGCCCTTCACTTAAATGGAGTACTCCGCGTTGGTAATAATAAGTAGCAAGTAGTTCGTTGTCTGTTTCCTGATCAATAGCCATCTGGTAATATTCCTTCGCCTTATCCATTTCATTGTTCTTCAGGTATCGACGGGCCATGTTATATGCAGCTTCAGCAGATGGTTCCAGTTCGTACAATCTTTCAGTTCCTTCCGAGAAAAGATCTGATTCAGTACAATTAGCTCTTCCTAAACGGCGCAACATGGTTTTAATAAATTCGATATCATTCTTTTTCTGTTCAAATTCATTCGAATAAATTTTAACAAGAACATCGCAGTCGGCTGCACCTGATTTCCCGAACAATTCATCGATGTATGGAAGTACCTGGGTGCGGGTTACTTCAACTGTTTTTGCGTCTTCGTTTTTAGTGATAATTGCATTGGCAATTTGGGTGCATTTTTCGTAATTCTGAACGACTGTTTCTTTTGGAAGTTCTCCCAGTTTGAACAGTGCAACAGTTGATTGCATCAGAAGCACTAAAACCGGAGGCTCGGTTTCACTACCTTGCAGGTCGACTGATTTTTTTAAGTATTCATAACCGGTCTTGTGAATCTGTTTCAGTTCATCGCCTTCTGGCATGTCGCCATTAATTTTATGTAATTTGAAATTGTACCATGCAGTACCTTTTCTTCCCAAAACATAACCTTCCTGACCAAAATATTTGATACGGGTATCATGTAATTTCATGTATTCAGCCAACAGCTTATCTCTTTCAGCATCGTTGCTTGCATGATCAATCATGTATTCATACATTTTTGCACCCTGGATGTAAAGGTTCTGTGTAGACTTTGGATACTGAGCCAGCAATTTCTTCCAGTGAGGCATGGCTGATTTATAATCTTCCTGCTTGTAGAATTCATTATATAATGAATACTCGTTCTTGAAATTATCATCTCCGGCTTTGATCAGCTCATCGGCAGGTCTCAGATCAACTTCTCCACTGGTTTGTTCCTTTGCACCACCTTCTGAAGGAAGAGAGCCGGTAACTGCAAAATCAAAAACATCACCCTGAAGGTTTTCAATATCTTCTCTTACCGATTCGCCTGTAGCAAGTGGAGTGAACTTAATCCATTTTGATTTCGGATCAGCTTCTACTTCATATTTACCGTCAAAGCTGGTTGTCATGGTACCACCTTTATGCACTTCAACAGTTACGCCGGCAGCTGGTTCCCCGTCCATGTAAACAGTACCTTTTATTACTCTTTGTGCTTGCAAAGTAGTAATGCCGGCAATAATTATTGTGGCTAAAAAGATAGTTTTGCGTATTACGTTTTTCATAAAGTTTTATTTTTTGTATAATTTTAATCTATCTTCCTCTGAATGAACCATAAATCGTGCAGATTTGCGCTCAAATTAACTTTTGCATAATTTTCAAGCACTAAATTGTATTTTGTTGTTCCCCGTCTTCCAAGCTCAGCCGACAAGTTAATGGTCGAACTAGATCTATATAACGGAATACCAAGTCCAAAAGTTATGCCAAAACTGTTTATCTGGTGCCCGTCAAAAGCAAGGTAGGTTTGTTCGTATTTCAAACCAGCCCGATAGGCAACACGCTTTAAGCGATTTCGGATTGAGTATTTTTCAGGAATCCATTCTGCTCCAATTGCAAATTTATTCAAATCTGTTAAAAACTGACTGGTTGAACCAAGAAAGGTGGCTTTCGACCATGTTTGATGATAATAATCAACATTGATTTCGTACACATCTTTTTTCCCATACGATAATCCTATGCCCAAGGTTGTAGGAAATACAATTTTTCCTTTTGTTTCCAGTTCGGCATTTGATTCAGGGAAGAGTGTATCCTTAGCCGTTGAAGAACCATAGGTAAGGGTTTTGAGAACAATATCAGAAGCAGCTCCCTTATAAGTTGGTTTATTTTCGAAAACAACGCCAAGTACTAATTGGCGGTCATCTGACATGGGGAACATTGCTTGTGCTCCAAGCTCTAGCCCGAAGTCAAATAGCCTGAGCGTTGAGTTACGTTGAAGCAAATAAAGATCTGGTTCAGCAAAATATAATTCAGAACTTCGTTTAAGGTTACCAAAACGATAATTTAGGTTAGCTCCAAACGAAATGTGTTTCGATGGTTGAATGGCAAGTCCAAACATGGCATCTGAAATGGTCCCTTCTCCTTTATAAGAGGTTTGGTACGCACCGGTATTTTCAACATCACCAAGTGCCTGAACATTATATCCGACATTTGAATAGGGTACAATTCCCAGGCTGGCCGCCATCCAGGGAGTAATCCTGAATCCCATCATAAAGTAGTTGAAATTGACATCGTTCGATTTCGTGCTACTGACGTCTGTACTGTATTTGGTAAATGTACCCTGCATACCAAACTCGAATAAGAAATTCAAAGAATCGGTAGCAGTATATGATGCCGGGTTAGCGGTATTTATTTGTAGGGCATAGCGACTTGCCAGCGTAGCTCCTCCCATTGCTGCTGTTCGGCCAAAATTATATGATTCCAGATCACCCAAGCCGTAACGCGAATAAGGTGAAGTCGTGGAATTATTGAATTGCGCAAACAATAGTGCCGGGAAAAGAATCAACCCGGCAAATAAAAAACTTACTCTTCTATATCTCCCCATTATATTCCAATATGCGGTTTAAACCCAAGCTGGTTAAATTAAAGTGTACAAAGAAAGAATTTTTTAATTTGTTATCAAAAAATTCGGCGTTACCGCCCGTCATAATTACTTTTAAATTATCATAAAATTCTTTAAAAGCACTGATCGTCGTATCTACTTCGTAGACAGTACCATTTTGTACGCCGGCGCGAATCGCTTCTTCCGTGCTGGTGCCAAATAGTTTCGTGTTTTCGGCGAGCTCCACTTTAGGTAATCGTCCGGTAAACTGATTCAATGCTTTGTAACGCATTTCAATTCCTGGTGAAATATTTCCTCCCAGGTATTTTCCTTCAGACGTAAGTATGTCATACGTAATAGCAGTTCCGGCATCGATAACCAACACGTTGGTATTGGGATAAAGATCGAAAGCTCCAACTACTGCAGCAATCCTGTCTTTTCCCAATGTTTCTTTTGTTCGGTAAGCATTTTTAATGGGAAGAGGGGTGTCTGCGTTTAATTCTATAAACGTGTCGAACTTGGATTGCAAAGCCATTTTGAGCTCTTCAGGATAACTTTTTACGGTTGAAAGGATCACTTTATCAAGCTCCTCGTATTCTTTCTGAAGCACATCGATATGTGAAGGCAGAAATTCTTCTACCGGGACAGTGATCAATACTTCTCCGCGATTAAAGACCGAAAACTTAGTACGTGTATTGCCTATGTCGATAACCAGGTTCATCTAGTCGATAATGCGTTGACTAATATCCAGTGCTTTAACTGAATGTGTCAGAGCACCAATAGAAATGTAATCCACACCGGTATGTGCCACTTTCCGAATTCTTTTAATAGTCATGTTTCCTGATGCTTCAATTTTGGCACGCCTGTCGATGATTTCAACACATTCTTTCATTAAAGAAGAACTCATATTATCAAGCATGATAATATCGACATCAGCTGCCAGTGCTTCTTTAACTTCCTCAATGTTGGTGGTTTCAACCTCAATTTTGATGCTTTTGGGAACTTGTTTCCGAATGGCTCTAACTGCCTGTGTAATTCCTCCGGCCACTTTAATGTGGTTATCTTTGATCATCACCATGTCGTACAAACCAAAACGGTGATTGGAAGCACCTCCCATACGAACAGCATATTTATCGAGGTGGCGATAACCAGGCAAAGTTTTTCTGGTATCCAGAATTTCAACCTTGGTTCCTTCAATTTCTTTCATACAAAGCGCTGCATACGTTGCGATGCCCGATAAGCGTTGTAAAAAGTTTAATGCCTTTCTTTCTCCGGTTAAAAGAGCACGGTAATTTCCTTTGAATTCGGCAATTACATCTCCTTTTTTTACTTTGCTCCCGTCGGGCATTAGAACCTTCCATTCCAGTTTCTCATCAAATTTTTTGAAAACCATTTCCGCAACCTGAAGTCCGGCAATTACACCGTCTTCTTTAGCTATCAACTGGGCAGTTTTATTTACATTCGGATCGATGAGGTTATTTGTTGTAATATCCCCGTCTCCTATATCTTCAGCATAAGCCAGGTTGAATAAAACCTCTGCCGACTTAAGTGTTTTCTGATCCATCATAATTTTAGTCTCTTACTTTTTCAAACTGAATTTGTTTTTCTCTTTCCTGTATAATATGTATTCTTAAATCAGGATTCTCTTTTTGAAAATCCTCGCGAATATGACCACCCCGACTTTCCTCCCTGATAAGTGCAGCAGTGGCAATAAGTTTACAAACTGTGGCAGTATTATGTATTTTTATTAAGTTATATTCTCTTTCTTTTGATGTAAACTGGTCAGCAATATCAGAAAAACGGTCGAGGGCTTTTTTAATTGATTTGCCGTTTCTTACTATTCCAAGGTTATCTGTCATCAGGGCAGCCATTTCGTTCTGATACTGAAGAAAAATTTTCTCATTCACAGAATTAATATGAATCGGTTCCGGAATTTCCAAATCCAACTCAGGAGTGTTGATTTGGGCTGCTTTTTCACTGGCTCGTTTACCAAAAACAAGGCACTCCAATAATGAATTGCTGGCCAAACGATTGGCACCCATCACTCCTGTTGAAGCCAATTCTCCACACACAAACATACCTGAAATGTTTGTTTCTGCATCGAGGTTGGTGCGAACACCTCCAACCATGTAATGAGCGGCCGGTGCAATCGGGATAAGGTCCTCGGTTAAATCCATTCCGATTTCCTTCAAGTGCAGATCGATATTTTTAAACCGTTTTCTGATCTTATCTTTATCAAGATGTTTTAATGAAAGGTAGATATTCTTTTTACCTGATTTTTGTATTTGTCTGAAAATGCTGTAAGCTACTACGTCACGTGGTGCCAGTTCTGCAAGTGGGTGGATGTCTTTCATAAAACGTTCTCCTTCCTGGTTGATTAACCAGGCGCCTTCTCCCCGCACTGCTTCACTAATGAGGTAAGCATCGCTATCGGGTAAACAAAGTGCTGAAGGATGAAACTGAATAAATTCCAGATCAGCAATTCTGGCTCCTGCATCGTAAGCAAGTGCAATTCCGTCGCCGGTGGCTGTGTGCGGATTGGTTGATCGTTCAAAAAGCCGTGATAAGCCTCCGGTTGCCAGAACTACCGCTTTTGCTTTAAAGATTATGTTTTTATTATTGACAAAATCGTAACAATGTACTCCTTGAATAATGTTGTCTTTTTGCAGAACCTGAATGGCAGCAACGTATTCGAAGGTTTTAATATTGGCCTGACTTTTTACCAGGTTAAGTTTGAAGCAAGTAAGTTCTTTCCCGGTTGCATCGCCTCCTGCGTGCAGAATGCGGCGTTTGGTGTGGCCTCCTTCAAGCCCAAGTACAATTTTCCCGTTTTCACGGTCGAACTGCATCCCAAGCTCAATCATTTCAAGTACCCGTTCTTTTCCTTCATTCACCAGTACTTCCACCGCATCACGGTCGCATAGACCGCGGCCGGTAACCAATGTGTCGCGTAAATGTTGTTGTGGTGAATCATCCGGATCAATGGCAGCAGCGATACCACCCTGCGCATAATACGAGTTACTCGTATCGAGTTGAGATTTGGTAACAATGGCAACACTGCCGATTTTCGCGGCATGATAAGCAGCTGACAATCCTGCCAGACCACTGCCAATTACAACCGTATCAAATTCAAGTACTTGCATGCTAAAATCTGAGCTTTATTCGAGCGAGCGTGCAAAGTTAGCATTTCTTTTATGCAATCGTATGATTTTTAAATTGAAACAGAGTTATTTAAAGTAGATACAATTTCAGGATGTTTCAAGGGAATTTTGTCCTGTTTATTCATTTTAATATTACTCTGGATAGCCTTTTTTCAGAAAGTTATATAAAGGCTAATTTGGGTCATCCAAATATGAACCACGAGACCTTTATAATAGTCCGAACTTTAAATTCTCATCTTACAAATCATGTAACAGGCTTTGTAAACGGAATTCTTTCAAAATAATCAACACCAGTCTTGCTAAAGTGAAATACCCCCAATTTAGTTTGCGTATTTCATTATGTTGCCTGAAATCTGGAGTAGCGAAATCTCAGCGAGTTTTGTTTGATACTGAACAGAAATCAAACGTTCTTCTGCATCAAGCAAACTCTTTTGAACTTCACGTAATTCGAGCCCGGAAAGGCTTCCCAGCTTATATCTTTCAAGTGCAATTCCAAGATTTTCGCGGGCAACTTCCAGGTTTTGTTCTTCCATGTGCACCAAACGAATATTGTTCTCGTAAGCATTGAACACTGTGAGAAGATCTGCCTTTATTTCCAGCTCTACTTCCTGGTATTCGATAGTACGATTTTCAATTTGCATCCGGGCATTGGTTTTTTCGCGGCGGTGATTGTATCCGTCAAAAATATCCATACTTAAATTGAGCCCGTAATTAAACGAACGTGTTTGCTGATTATTGATGGACAGTGTGCCGTAATCACTTACAGATCCCGAACCATATCCACGGTAAGAATAGTTATATCCTGATGAAAAGTAAAGATATGGGTAGGCACGGGAAGCAATTATTTTATAGTCGAGTTCAGAAATGGTCTGATTCTTCCTGGCAATCTGAAGACTTGTATTGGAATTCAGGGTTGCCTCAAGTAAATCATTGTAAATCAGGTTTGGATTAAATTCAATGGAAGAATCCTTTGTTGATATTTTTTCTTCCAGATTTTCAACGGCCATCAATCTTTTCAGACGTACCTCTGATTCGAGAATGGCTTCGTTTTGCCGTGCCAAACGCGAACTGTCAGCGTTTAAATAAACAATCGATTGAAGGAGTTCCAGTTTTGAAGAGGCTCCAAGTAAATAACGCTCCTCGTCAATTCTGACCCTTTCCCGCGAAAGTGAAACAGCATATTTTAAATTCTCAAAATAATTAAGCTGTTCGATGTAGTTGTAATATTCGGCTACGATCCTTCCTATCAGGGTTTCGATTGACATTTGAGTGTTGATCTCACCCATTTTTTTGAGCTCTGATAACTTCTGATATGTAGTTGTAACATTAAAACCATTGAATATGGTCCAGTTGAGACTAATAGCCGCTGATCCTGTAGAATTGAATATACCACTCGAAACATTCTGGGAACCATTGTTCATATTTTGCGATGTTGTTGTCACATTCCCTCCGTATCTGTTGGTAGTGGTTAACGTTGGCAGGTAACCTGCATTTCCACGGGTTAAGTTATTTCCGGCTATTTCTTCCTGGTTTCGTGCTACCTTAACCGAGTAGTTTTGTTCAAGAGCGGTCAATACACAACGGCTTAAATCATACAATTCCTGTGCCTTTAGGAAGCTTGGAACAACTAATATAAAAAGCAGTAAAAAAATACTTTTATTTGGTTTCAGAGAAATCGTTTTTTTCTGGAAGATCCGATTCATTGTTTATGTTTTTTGTTTCACTTGAAATAAATAGATAGATTCCCGGGATTACATACAAGGTCAGGAATGTTGAAAGTGTTAATCCGCCAACAACGGCAATACCCATGGCTACACGACTCTGAGCACCTTCGCCAAGTCCGATTGCAAGGGGAAGGATACCCAGGATAGTTGACAAACTGGTCATCAGAATAGGACGAAAACGTGCAGCAGATGCAAAACGGATTGCATCCTGTTTGTTCATTCCCGCATTCTTTCTCTGGTTCGCAAATTCCACAATCAGAATCCCGTTCTTTGAAACAAGGCCAATTAGCATAATAATCCCGATCTGGCTGAATATATTCATGGTAATATTGAAATACCACATAAATATTAGTGCCCCGGTAAGTGCCAGCGGAACGGTCATCATCACGATGATCGGATCCTTAAAACTTTCGAATTGGGCAGAAAGTACCAGGAATATTAATACAATCGCCAGCAGAAATGCGAACATTAAGCTGGACGAACTTTCCATAAAATCTTTTGAATCTCCTGCAAGAGCAGTCCTGAATGTATCATCGAGCACATTTGCTGCGATTTTATCCATTTCAGCAAGTCCTTCACTGATGGTTTTTCCTTGTGCAAGTCCGGATGAAACAGTTGCAGAAACAAAACGGTTGTAACGGTACAACTGGGGAGGAGCAGTTTCTTCCTTCAATGTAATGAAGTTGTCAAGCTGTATCATTTGCCCGGTACCGTTCCGAACATATAATGACTTTAAATCCAATGGTTTGTTTCTGTCCTGACGGGCTATTTCGCCCAATATCTGGTACTGTTTTCCATTCATGATAAAATACCCGAAACGCTGACCGCTCAATGCAAGCTGGAGGGTTTGACCAATGTTCTGTGTTGATACTCCAAGTAAATTGGCTTTATCCCGATCGATTTCTATCTGTAATTCTGGTTTGGTAAATTTCAGGTTAACGTCTGCCATTTCAAAAGTTGGATTATCCTGAACCTGAGCCATGAATTTTGGAAGAATTTCACGCAATTTCTCAAGATTCGGAGCCTGAATTACATACTGAATAGGAAGTCCGGCACGGCGACCGCCGAAAGTAGACTGCTGGATAACACTTGCCCTGGCCTTGGTCATTTTCCGTAAAGCTGCCGAAAGTTGATTGGCAATCTCCTGCTGTGAGCGTTGTCTTTCCGAAGGAGGAACCAGCACCACTCTTACAAATGCGTGACTACCGCGGATCATGGTTGTAACCTTGTCACGTTCAGGTACAGTACGCTCGACGAGCGCTGTTACGTCTTCAGCATAAGCCTCATTAAATTCATAGGTTGATCCTTCAGGAGTTGTTATATTTATGTTTAGTTGAGAGCGGTCTTCCATTGGCGCCATTTCAGAAGGTATAATCTTCCAAAGCAGAAAGATTAGACCAAAAGAGAAAACAAGGATAACCAACGACAAGGATTTCTTTTTAAGAAAAACATCCAGTGAATTTTTATAAGCCCTGTTTAGGCGAATAAAAAACTTTTCAGTCCAATGATAAGCTTTGCTCCGGTTATGTCGCGACTTCAGAATTTTTGTAGATAACATTGGGGTAAGCGACAGGGCAACAAAAGCAGAAATTCCCACCGCTCCGGCAATCACTATACTGAATTCCCTGAAAAGCCGGCCTGTCATACCTTCAAGAAATACAATCGGGAAAAATACTGCAATCAAAGTAATAGTAGTGGCAATAATGGCAAAGAAAATTTCATTTGCACCTTGTAATCCGGCTTCGAGTGGTTTCATGCCCTGCTCGATTTTTACATAAATGTTCTCCATCATTACAATGGCATCATCAACCACCAAACCAATGGATAGAACGATTGCAAGAAGCGTTAATACGTTTATGGTGTATCCGGCTATATACATAATAAAGAATACACCTATCAACGAAACCGGAATCACAAGAATTGGCAGAATGGTAGTTCTCCAGTCGCGCAGGAAAATAAAGATGATTAATACTACCAAAAAGAATGCAAGATAAATGGTGTCCTCTACCTCTTTAATAGAGGTGCGAATATATTGTGTATTATCGAATCCTATTTCAATTCCGACATCATCGGGCAGGTCTTTCTTAATAAATTCCAACCGTTTGTAAACCTCATCTGCGATATCGATATGGTTGGCCCCGGGTTGTGGAACAATAACAGTCCCAACCATAGGAATGCCGTTCATTTTCATGATTCCCCGCAAATCTTCAGGTCCAAGTTCTGCCCGGCCAATATCCCTTATCCTGATGGATTGATCACCGGTTTGTTTTAATATCAGATTATTAAATTCCTCCGAAGTCTTCATCAGGCCGAGTGTACGGATAGTCAACTCGGTATTGGTTCCTTCCACACTACCTGCTGGCAGTTCCACATTTTCTCTTAAAATGGCATTTCGCACATCGAGAGGAGTCATTTGGTAGCCCGCAAGTTTGGCAGGATCGAGCCAGATACGCATGGCATATCTTTTTTCTCCCCAAATCATTACAGAACTAACTCCTGATATGGTTTGCAACTGTTCTTTAAATGTCAATTCTGCTATTTCCGAAAGTTCAAGAAGTGATCGTTTAGGGCTTTGAACAGCAAGGAACATTATTGGACTGGCGTCGGCATCGGCTTTTGAAACCGTTGGTGGATCACAGTCGCGTGGCAAAAAACGCTGAGCCTGTGAAACTTTATCGCGAACATCATTGGCCGCTGTTTCGAGGTCAACACTCAGTTCAAATTCCACGGAAATCCGACTACTTCCCTGGCTGCTGGTACTGGTTAAGGTACGAATCCCCGGGATTCCGTTTATCGACTGTTCCAGGGGCTCGGTAATCTGTGTTTCAATTACATCTGAGTTGGCTCCCGGATAGGATGCACTGACAGAAATCAGCGGTGGATCGACACTGGGGAATTCACGTATCCCCAGATATGTCATCCCGATGGCACCAAACAGAATTATTACCAGCGAAAATACCGTTGCCAGTACAGGTCGATTAATACTTGTTGATGATAAACTCATTTTTCTATGGATTACTGGTTGGTTACCAAAGTGTCTAACTGAATGGGAAGTTGCTCTCGTAATTGCAAAATGGCAGTTGTAAGTAAAGTATCCCCGAATTCAAGGCCATCTTTTACCTGAACTTTTGATGCGGTACGTAATCCTAATTCAACGTTTCGTTGTTCTGCCTTGCCATTTTTGTAAATAAACACTTTTTCTCCCGACATTTCTGCAATTACTGCTTCTGTTGGAATGGCAATTGTATTTTCGATTTTTGAAAGTTCAGCAAAAACACTTACCGTTCTACCTGGTTTTAATTCTTCGTTTTTATTTGGATAGAGTGCCCGAACTGTAATTGTTCTTGTATTAACATCAACTTTAGGATCGACAGCATACACATTTGCATGGTATTCTTTTGGATTATCAGGAAACTGAAAGGTTATCGGAAATCCGGGTGCTACTTCTCCTGAATACCTTTCGTTGATTGAGAATTCAATTTTTAGAGGACTAATTTTCACCAATCGGATTATTTTGGTTTGGGTACTTGCATAAGCACCTTCGCTGATTAATCGCAAACCAACGATTCCGTCAAACGGAGCACGCAATTCTGTTTCTGCAATACGGGCTTGGAGCAACTGAATGTCTGCCTTAATCGATTGTAATTCAGTTGACACCTGGTCGTAACTTTCACGACTGATGGCATCACGGTCAAGCAATTGTCGCTGCCTGAACTCTTTCTCCTCCGACAGTTTTTCCTGGGCCTGCAGTTTTAGTAATTGTGCCTGTAGCGGTTTATCGTTAATTTTTGCCAGGAGGTCACCTTTTTTGACACGGGTACCTTCTTCAAAAAAGATACCTACAATCTTTCCTGACGTTTCGAAGGCCAGCTCAACTTCTTCGTCAGGCACCAGAGAGCCGATACTTTTAATTAACTCACTCATGTTTGTAGGCACAACCACATAACCGCTGGCAAAGGTCTTTTGCATGCCACTCCTCATATTTCCTCGTCCGGACATTTGACTGTCTTCGTTTTGACCACTCAATAGTGGTTTGAGTTTAGGATACATAATTATTACGACGAGAAACAAAATTATTATGACCGACAAGATCAGCCTGAATGTTTTTTTTGAAGCCACGTTATTTAATTTTAGTTATATCATTTCCATTTGGATAAAACATCCATCAGAGCCTATTTGACTGCAAATGGTTTGTATAGTTTATTTAAATGTTCATTTTTTTTTCATCTTTTTTCGTATTGTTTCACGAAATAATCATTTGATTATTTCAAGAGTCAGTTTAACAGGTATTTGCGCCTGGGAAAGATTATGTGTCACAGGAATTATTCAATTACCATAAAATCGCGACCCACAATAACTTCGCCATCATATTTAGTGGCGATTTCGTTTAACAGGTCTTTTTCGCTGTCTCCCCAGAAAAGCATGTGATAAAGTACCAATTTGCCGGGTTTTACTTGGACTGACAGTTCTCCTAATTCGCAGGTGGAAGTATGGTTGGCTGCATGGTATTTCTGCCAGAATTCGTTTCGTAGTGTCCAACGATGATAAGAATATACTTCGTGAATCAAAATGTCAGCTCCTTTTGAATAGTTCAGGATATTATCGCAAGGACGTGTATCGCCTGATAAAACAATCACTTTATCAGGAGTTGTGAACCGAAAACCAAAGGCATTAGGTCAGGTTCCGTGTTGTACTTTAAATGCTTCAACCTTAACCAGGGAATCTGTATAAATAATACCATCGTTTTCAAATTCATGGGTGTTCACTTTCCATCCGTTTTCGTTGGCTGGCTCCAGCCCGTTCAGGCGATAATCAATATCTGCTTTGTATGCTTCTAAAATATGGTTGGCCAAATGTCCGGTTCCGACAGGGCCGTAAATTTCAAGCGGGACATTCCTTTCAAGCACCCATGGAGTGAGCAACAGGTCGGGTAAGCCAATGGTATGATCGGAATGAAGATGAGTTAGGAAGGCAATCTTTAAATTTTTCGCTTGCAGCTGTGGAAAATTACCACCATATTGTGGAGTCATTTTGGCTGCCTGCCGTACAATACCAGCACCAAAATCCACCAAATAAACATTGTTTCTCACGACGATGGCTACACTACTGCCTGCGTGATCAGGATCGGGATTAGGTGTGCCCGTGCCAAGTAAAACCACTTTTGTTTGAGCTACTAAAAGTGCAGGAAAAATCACTAGAACAATCAGTGCAAGACGTTTCAAAACTATTTGACTGATTTCCATATTCGCTTTTTATTCTTTTCTTCCTTTGCTCTGAAAGCTTTTTCCAAATCAATGTTTTTACGGTTGGCAATGGCACAAACATAAATCAGTATATCTGTCAATTCATCGCCTATCTCGGTGAAATTGGAATTGGTATCTACCAGCAATCCTTCCGATTTTCTTACGGCTTTGAATAATTCGCCAATTTCTTCTCCAAGAAGTAAGCATTTATCAATGGTTGTTTGTGAATAAAATCCGCGTTCTTTTTCAAGTTCTAAAACATATTTTTGGAAGTTTGCGAGTGTTGGTTTGTCTTGTAATTCGGGCATAGAATTTATTTGTTGAATTAAGTTATTAGTATGGAGCAAATTAACTGATACTGAAGGGTGCCTCCAGAACGACTTCTTTAACGCACGCTCCTGCCGAAAGTGAAAGTAACCATTTTATAGTCTCGAAAAGATCTTCAGGCTGAATCATTTCCATTTCTTTTAAAGGGGTACCGGCATCAAACGCCATACGTGTATTTACCCAGCCCGGGCAAAGGGCAGTCACCCGAATTCCTTTCGGAACCAGTTCATGGTATAAAGCCTCATTTAATCCGAGCATACCGAATTTCGAAGCACTGTATCCTCCGCTTCCGGCAAAACCTACTTTTCCCGAGCGTGAAACAATATTGAAAATATAACCTGAACCTTGCTTTTCCATTACCGGAACCACTTGTTTTGTGAGATTGAATTGTGCAACCAGGTTAGTATCGATCATCGATTTTAATTCGCTTTCAGTAAGTTCAAGTGTACCGTCGAGATAAATACCTGCATTGTTTACCAACAAATCAATCCGGCCATATTTTAAGACAATTTCATTAACAATTACCGTTAATTTTTGAGTATCGGTAATATCAAGTTGAAAAGTTTGCGGAGCCAATCCTCCTGCACCGATAATTTCGTTGCTTGCGTTTTGCAGGTCGTTTGCATTGCGACTAATTAAAACCGTTTGATATCCCAGATTTGCCAAGCCGTTTGAGATGGCTAAACCGATTCCCTTTCCAGCTCCTGTGATCACTGCAATTTTCTTTTCAATAAGCATTCAGATGTTTTTTCTGAAAGATACGACCTGAAAATCGGAAATAAAAATCGAAGAAAAAATCAACAACTATTCAGTTTTCACTTCAAGTAAAAATCCGCTTCCATGAATGTTTTTGATTTCAATGTTGGGATCGTCTTTCAGGTATTTGCGGAGTTTGGTAATAAAAACATCCATGCTGCGTGCGGTGAAATAACCGTCTTCTCCCCAAATTTTATTGAGGGCAGTATCCCGCGAAAGCAACTCATTTTTATTCTGGCAAAGCAATTTTAGTAAATCAGCTTCTTTGGGAGAAAGCTTTTGCTTTTCGTTATTACGACAAATGCTGCGGAGCTTCGAATCAAACTCATAGTCCCCGATCCTAAAAATGGTAGAATGCTCAATAGGTTTAACCGACTGCCGTTTGATTATTGCCTGAATTTTGGCCAGCAACACTTCGGTATCAAAAGGTTTGGTAATATAATCGTCGGCGCCTACGTTGTAGCCTTTCAAAATGTCTTCTTTCAGGGTTTTTGCTGTGAGGAAAACCACCGGTATGTCGATGTTGATTTTCCGGATTTCTCTTCCGATAGTAAAACCATCAACATTAGGCAGCATCACATCGAGAATGCAGATTTGATAATTTCCATTTCGGAAACGTTCGAGAGCAAATTTCCCGTCATCAACCCAGGTAACTTCGTAGTCGTTAATCTCGAGATACGATTTCAGTACAGCCCCAAAACTCAGGTCGTCTTCTACCAGGAATATGTGTTGTTTGTTTTCCATTCAGTTCTAGTTCACCA
>DAOPJR010000009.1:39747-60235 GCA_035399765.1 Draconibacterium sp.
GGACATTCTCGTCGGGACATCCCTTCTGATTCAGGAGGGGAATTTTTTATGTGTTTAAATATCACTGTCTTTCTCGTTTTTTCTGTCGTCAACTCTTCTCCTCTTGAAGGAGAAGTACTCCCGATTTAATAGTAAGGAAGTAGGTTTTACTCCCTTACAAACGGTAAAAATACATCAAATTTACTTCCTTTTCCAGGTTCGCTGCTCACGGTGATAATTCCCAGATTGGCTTCTACTACCGCTTTTACATAGCTCAATCCAAGCCCAAATCCTTTTACATTATGAATGTTTCCGCTGGTCTGACGGTAGAAACGTTCGAATATTTTTGCCTGCACCGCCTTACTCATGCCAATTCCTTTATCTTCCACCGTAATTAAAACACCTTTTTTTATGTTTCGGCTCGAAATCTTTATGCTCGGTTTTTCTGCCGAGTATTTATTGGCATTGTCGAGCAAGTTGTATACCACGTTGGTGCAATGGTTCTTATCGGTGGTTATCATTGGATTTACAGCATTCAAATCAAGATCGATCTTTCCGCCACGCTTTTCTACCTGAAGAATGATACCCTGTACCGCATCACTGATCAGTTCGTGTACATCAATGGTTTCCCAATTAAATTCAAAATCTCTCCGGTCGAGCCGGGCAATAGTCAGAATATCTTCCACCTGGCGGTTCATCCGGGTGTTTTCTTTCTTGATCATTCCTGCAAAGTATCTGATTCGTTCCGGGTCGCGTACCACTTTTTCATTTACAATGGAGTCGGTTGCCACCGAAATAGTTGCAATTGGCGTTTTAAATTCGTGCGTCATGTTATTGATGAAATCCGATTTCATCTCTGAAATTTTCTTTTGTCGGAGAATGTAAAAAATGCTGAGGGCAAATGTTACCAGTATAAAAAGTGAAAAGAAAAAGGAGGCAAGTAACAACCAGTTGAGTGAGCGGTATATAAAACTGTCTTTTCCCGGAAAGAAGACTGCCAGTTCAATGTTTTTCTGAAAAATGTCGTTGGGATAAAGATTTACCCTGTATTCCGACTGCGCCACCGACAGTGAATCGCTCACCATTACGGGAAAATCAGTCACACTGTCGCGAATTATTCCGTATTCAAAATCAAGTGGTATCTGGCTTTGAGACAATTCTTTTTTCAGCACATCAGTAATGAGTTTTTCGTCAAGCATATTTACATCCCAGTTTGAGACTTCAGTAACAACTTTGTTTGCTATCCGCTTCAGTTTGCCGGCTTTTAACTGGATACGTTTAGTCAGATCGGGACGAAGTACATTAAATGTATCGAGGTCGGTGAGGAATGAATCTATCCGAATTGTGCTAATCGTATAAAGAGAATCTGCATCCGTAATCAAGGTGTCACTTTTTAGAAAAACCAGGTTTTGCCCGGTAGTATTGCCCGTTACTATGATATGATCAGCTACTTTCTCACGGGAACTTACCTTGTACGAGAAAGATTGGCTATTTTCATTATTGTTATCGCTTCCCAGTTTAATTTCGATCGTAGCTTCGCTGTTGTTGGGAGAAAACTCGCGAATAACTTTGACTGGTTTTCGCGACGAAGGTACAACCTGACGACGAAGGAAATGCAACGAATCTTGTCCCATAAATTCAAATTCTTCCGGATTACTGAAATCAAACGAACGAACCGAATCCAATGTCCAGGCGACGGAATCGGGTTCAAATATCATTTCGTTTACTACTCCCAGGTTATGAAGATCTTCGAGGCGGTTAACAGTTCTAAGAAGTGCTTCGTTGACACTCCTGCTGAACATTTCATTTTTTACACGGATGGCATTATTCATCCAAACCAGTTGGACGGCAATAATCCCAAGGATGGAGATACCCATCAGAATGATCAGTCCGGTAAATATTTTTTTGTTCATCCCTCAAATATAGTTATTTACACTTGCTCAATTCGGACTTTAACTTTTCCTTAACAGACTTTAACCAGGCTTTAACGGCTTGAATGACAGCTTGGAAGCTATCTTTGTTTCAGAAAAATTTTAAATCTAGCAAAATGAAACAATTTGTATCAGTAGCAGCCTTATTCGGGCTTACTTTCCTCTTGACTTCAGCAATAACTTTTATGGATGCCCCGCAGGACAAGCCGAAGAAAGCAAAGAAACATATTAGTATGGTTCGTGTTGAAAATGGCGAAGAAACTAAAATAGATACCATCATTTCTGCCGACCAGGTTTTCGTATGGAACGGCGATACGATTGATGGTGATAAGAATCTGAAATGGTTAATGGAAGGCAGTGAATTTAATTTTGATTCAACCTTTAATTTTGATGTAAAGGATTTAGGAAACGGCCAGGTTTTCGTAGTAAAATCAGGAGATAGTGACGATGTAAACGTAATGAAATGGACAACCAAAGATGAAGATTATATAATTTTTAATACCGTTCCTGATCATCGTATGATGCTTCTTCCTGAACTAAAAAAAGAAAATGTGATCGACCTGAGTGATCCAGGAATTATTTCTTACGAAAAGAAAGAATTGAAAAATGGAACAGAAAAGATTGTGATTGTGCGTGAAAAGCCATCGGATGAAGAAAAGGAAATCCGTAATGAAATAATAATGCACAGCGATGCCCCAATGATAATGCACAGCGGTGGACCAGTTCGTGTTAAACAGATTAAAGTATTTGCAGACGACGACGGCAAAGTGGAAATTCTTGAAAACGGCAAAGTAATGCTTATTGAAAATATGGAAGAAGGAACCAAAGTAATAGAAAAAGACGGTAAAAAAATTATCATCAAGAAATCGAAAGATGGCGATGAAACGAAAGTAAATGTGGAAGTGGAAGAAAACGAAGAACAGAAATAGAAAACGATTAAACAGCAGCAAAAAGCCGGTTTCCTGAAAAAATGGGAAATCGGCTTTTTTGATTCCTGCAAAACATAAAAGCCGGATTCCAGCATAGGATCTCCGGCTTAAAGGTTCAGACTTACTGTCCATCAGTCTGTAATCTACTTCTCCCTCGAAAATACTATTTCAGTTTTTTGGTGTTTACTTAACGAAGGAAGTTCAAATTGGATACTTGCCTGATTGATTTCAAATTCGATATTTTCACCATTATGGTGAATTTCTCTGATTTTATTATCACCACGTATAATGAACTTCCAGCTTCGCGTATCGCTCATGCCTGTAAAGTTCCCTTCAACAGGATGAATAATAATTTTGGTTTCCAATGGATTAGCCAAATACTCAATGTTTGTAACAGCGTATTTCCCGTCAAGATAATCATTACTGGTTTCATCATCTTCAATTAGGCTAAAAGTTCCGTTGGCTCCCGAGAAAATTTCCAAAGTTAGCAGATCATTTGTTCCGCTTTCTATTGAGCGGGCATACGCACGTTTTGGAATAATAGCACCTTCTTTAACAAAGATCGGAATCCGATCGAGCGGCGCTTCTACCGAAACCGGTTGTCCGCCTTCAAGTGTAATACCGGTCCAGTAATTTGTCCATCTCGATCCTTCTGGCAAAAACAGGTTACGTTCGCGTTTGCCTTGCTCGTAAACAGGTGCCACCAGAATCTCGTCGCCAAATAAATATTCGTATAAACGGGTAGGACGGATGATATTTACTCCATCAAGTCGTGCACGGTGAGCATAAGAATAGATGTACGGGAACAATTCCATTTTCAGGTGCGAATAAAAGCGGAAAATCGAGTCGGCCTGCTCTGAAACGTTGAATGGGATATTACCGGTCGGGTTTTCGGGTTGCGAAAAGGGAGTTGTGAGTGGTACAAAATGTGCAAATTCGAGCCAGCGGATATACAACTCTTCATCAACTTTTCCATCGAGACCGACCGCAAAACCTCCCATATCGTTTGCCATGAAGGGGATCTTGTAAAAATGCCTGGTGGTATCGGTATACATCGCCAGATTTTCTTTAAAAGCGACTTTTGGCAACCATGGCGAAAATTCACGGGATGCATTTTCAACAGTCCAGTCGGAACGGGTATCGTCAGTCCATTTTGCAGGATAGCGCTTATACTCGGGACTATTCACTCCACCACTGTGTGAAAGAATAAAACCTCGTCCTTTGGTTTCTTTTCCCAGTTTTTGTGTGGTTTCGAACATGGCTTTGCAAACCGGGATAGCATCTGTTTTATCTAATTTTATAAAATCGACCCCATCATCGAAAAAGTGTTTTACTTTTTGCTGAAAATAAGCAGTGGCTTCAGGGTTTTCAAAATCGATATCGCCACACCAGGTCCCGCTTACTTTCTGACTGTTGTCGCCAATAATGGTAGTTCTCAAACCATTGTGCCAACCATCTGTCCGGATGTTTTCTGACTTGAAAAATCCTTTTGATTTAAAGTCATCGTATGCTGCTTCATTCCCGGTTTTCATAATCGCATCCCACATCCACATACCTGCTTTGATGTTCTTGCTTTGCATATAATTCCACATCCCTTTCATGTTGGGATACGAAACAGTATCGGCAATAAAGTCGATGTATTTTTTAGGTCCCAGCCCCTGGTTTTGCCAATCCCAGAACCACGAGTCAATCCAGAAGGCATCGATAGGGTAGTCGTGTTCAATAATTTTGTCAATCAATTCGACCGACTGTTCCTGGTTGGTGTATGCTCCGTACAAAACTCCAAAAGCCCAGGCCGGAGGAAGGACGACATTTGTGTCTGCAACTTCGATTAACGAGTTCACTTCTTCTGTATTCTTCAGCGATTCGGAACAGCCGGAAAACATCCAGATAGTGAGAATGATTAGGGTTAAGAATTTAAAATTCAGTTTCATTCATTGTTATTCAGAGGTGTTTTTCTGATAAACCCTTACATAATCAACAATCATAGATTGAGGAAATATCGTTTCATCAACTCCTTTCTGGCCTCCCCAGGCACCTCCGACAGCGAAATTCATTATCAAAAAGAACGGCTGATCAAATGGCCAGTTGTCGGCTGTTTTAACTTCAGGGGCATATATATTTGTAACATTGTCAGGTGTGTCGATATAAAATTTCAATGAGTCTTTGTTCCAGATAAGTCCGTAATTATGGAATTCTTCTTCGGCACTAGCCAATGGAATAATCGCATGAAAATCGGTAGAGCCATGTTGATATTGTGTATGTACATTGGCATGGGAGGTGTCGGGCTGAAAACCAACATATTCCATAACGTCTATTTCTCCACATTCAGGCCAACTTTTTTCATCGATATTACTGCCCAGCATCCATAAAGCCGGCCATGTACCTTTCCCTTGTGAATCAGGCATTTGGGCTCTAAACTCGATTCGGCCATACTTAAATTCCTGTTTGCCCTTGCTGTTCAACCTGGTTGAAGTGTAACCTCCCATTTCGTTTTGGCCTGTTTTAGCAGCGATAATGTACAATTTGCCGTCTTCAACTTTGTAATAGGCCGTGTCTTCGACATATTGTTGCCATTCATTATTTACACGTCCTGCATCCCATAAAACAAAGTTCCAGTTTTCGGGGTTAATACTGGTTCCGTCAAACTCATCGGACCATACCAGATTCCAACCATCTTTTTCTGCTGATTTAGCTGTTGCATTTTCTTTTTTACTATTTCCACATTGGGTAAACAGTATAAGAATAATCGATAATAAGAGTAATTTTTTCATAAGCATTATGTGAAGAAAGGAATGGGTAAATTACCCATTCCTCTCGAACTAAACTAAACTATTGACAACCTAATTTTAAAAACTATTTCAAATACCAGGGGGTTTGGTCTGTAGCATCGTTTCCGCCATATTGATCATTGATGGCCTGGTTGTAATTATCCGGATTTGTTGCCTGTTCACTTGTTGGATAATACCAACGCTTTGGATAAGTATTTTTATTATCCTGGTTCAGGTTGGTTGTTGGGTCAATCGGATAAACCGGGTAACCCGTGCGAAGGAACTGTGCATAATTTCCTCCATTACCCTGGAAGAAATCGATCAACCATCTTTGCACCCATATCTGATGCAGCCGATCTGTTTTGCTTCCACTTGTTTTATAAGCAGCTTCACCTGTAAAATAACCGTCGATATAATTCTGATCAATGGCCATTCCGTGCACATAATCAGCAGTATGAGGAAGATTCATATAATATTCCAGTTGTGCTTTTACTCCGTTTTCATACCAGGTTTGTGCGTTGCCCGAAACCCAACCTTCTTCAATCGCTTCGGCAATTATAAAGCACTGCTCAGAATAAGTAACCAACAACATTGGATCATTGTCCTGAAACATGGTGTAGCGGTTATTGACAAATGAATATTCTCCGTTCAGGGCGTTTGGTTGCAACACCGAGTTAGCTAAAGAACTCAGACCACCAACATAGGCGCTGAAATCTGATTCAGTTAAACCTTCCTCAATTTTTTTCGGTGCCGGGTCGGCAAAATAGAACAACCTGCGGTCGTTCAGATTTTGTAAATTATCAACCAATAATTTAGAAGGTGTTGCATACTCTCTGTATTGAACACCA
Organism: Draconibacterium sp.; assembly: GCA_035399765.1. Taxonomy (GTDB): domain Bacteria; phylum Bacteroidota; class Bacteroidia; order Bacteroidales; family Prolixibacteraceae; genus Draconibacterium. Next base: position 46,206 of record DAOPJR010000009.1, read on the forward strand.
TTTTGATAGAACGGGAAAACGGCGTTGGCATTGGTCGAATAATTCAATTTGAAATTATCGGCATTGCCGGTCATCAGAACTCCTGAATTTACAATTTCAGCAAAACGCGATTTTTGATCGGCAGATACTTTTTTGCTAATGGTTTGAATGACCTTCAACTGCATCACATTGCAGAGTTTCTGCCATTTTGAGGCGTCTCCACCAAACATAATGTCACCGTCAAAACTTTTTCCTTCTGCAAAGTACGCTTCGGCTTGTTTTAAGTCGGCTAGAATATATTTGAAAACATCTTCCTGTTTGTCGTAAATAGGACGGAAATTTCCATCAGCGATACCTAAACCAGCTTCAGAATAAGGGATGTCTCCCATGTCCAATGTCATATTGAATCCATACCAGGCTTTCATGAAAAGCGCTAAACCTCTGTAAGATGGTTCGTAGTTACTCCCTTCTGAAAATTGAACCATGTAATTAAGGTCGGTCAACTTAAGGTATCTGTCAAAACTGCCCCAAGGCCAGTAAGACCAATAATACTGACCCGGATTTTCTGAATTGGTTTGAATCAGATGGTGATTGAATAAATTGCCTGATAAGAAATCAGCCGCGTTTACATTCCAGAATCGGTAGGTATCTTTCAATACTTGTGTGGCAAGCATTCCGGGCGAAACCTGGTTGGTAGCATTCGGATCGGTGTTAATTTCTTCGAAGTTATTACAGGAATAGGTAAAACTCAGAGAAATAGCTAATATGATGATATATTTTAATTTTTTCATGATGGTATTTTATTAAAATGATAGTTTAATATTACCTCCGAGATATCGTACGGATGGGTCAGAGAAATCTTCGCTTCCTCCATCAGGGTCAGAATATTTAAAGTCTTTTGCCCAGAACAAGACGTTCTGTCCAACAAAACTTATTGAAGCACCTTTAATCGGGCCCATTTTTGCAGCCAGTTGGTTAGGAACAGTATAAGTTAGTGATATCTCACGCAGCTTAAAAAATGTTCTTTCATAAATGTCATTCGGAGTTGGTGTTCCACCCCAGACACTACTGGCATGTAGTGCTCTTATTGCATTCTGATAGGACTCTGGTACATCGTTTGGAGCAAATACACGGTCATCCGTAAGAATATTTCCACTTACGTCGAAAGTAGCTGATCCGGAAACAACTTTAACTCCTTCTCCTATGTAGTTTTTAGAACCGGGAGTGGCTACATCAAGAGCCCTGGTTTCGGTGACAGATTCCGGGTGAACACCTGCCTGCCACATGTAACTTTCAGTAACCGTATTCATTAAGCCTCCAACTACACCGTCGAAAGACATAAACAAGCTGAAATCCTTATAACGCAATGTGGAGCTGATACCCCAGTTCCAGTCAGGAAGTCTGTATCCATAGAAAGTATAGATTTTGCTTCTTAACGGTTTTCCGTTTGACCAGATAATTGCTCCTGTTCCAGGTTGGTATTCAAAATCCTGAATGGTAATATAATCGGTGCGATTACCTTCTTTTACCCAATCCTTGTCTACGTTTACAGTATTTATCGGGTCTATTTTGGTGTAAACCTCTTTATAAGTACCCCAGTTAAAGGTTAAATCCCACTGAAGATTGTTTGATTTCACCGGTGTTACATTCATTACAGCATCCCAACCTCTGCGAGCTCTTTCTTCGTCTGAATTAAGATAAATGCTGCTTATGCCTGAAGCCGGAGTTCTGGCAGCAGAAACCAATTGGTTGTAAATTCGTTTGTTGTAATACGATACATCAAATGACAAACGGTTTTTGAACAGTATGGTCTGGAAACCAAGTTCAGTAGTTGCATAATCGTTTGGGCTATATGAATCGAGGTAAACGGTGTGAGGTGCTGAAGCTCCGTTGTAAGCCAGCCATGTTCCTGCATTTACAGTAAATACGCTGTTAATTCCATAAACCGGAGGCGCTGTTTTTGCCTTAGTCCACGATCCTCTTACTTTTAATAAGCTCAGCCAGCTTTTTGTCGATTCGGGGAATAACTCTGATGCAATGAAACTACCCGAAACAGCCGGATATAAATAAGATCTGTCTGATTTAGGAACTACCGGGTTAGCTAACCTTGAGACCCAGTCGTTACGTAAAGTTGCATCTACAAAAATGAAGTTGTCCCAGGAAAGTCCAACACGACCAAACAAAGAATTGGCTTGTTCGGCATTGGTAGATTCTCCAACACGGGCAGCATCAACCGAAGCTTTCAGCGAGTAATATCCCGGAATTGAAATACCGTTTGTGGTTTGTCCGTTAATGTTATCATCGCGGCGGTAATATATAGTACCCCCTACCAGGTATTCAAGTTGAAATTTATCATCGACAAATTTCCTGTTGCCTTGCAGTAATAAATCATTATTGATACTGAATCCCTGGGTTCTACCGGTCATATATGCACCTGTTTTGGTTCCGTTCCATGGGTAAGGAATACCAGGAACAGCTGTATTTCCCGAAGAAGTCCAGGAGCCCTTGGCAATTCTCTGTTGTCCGCGGTCCACGTAAAAATCAACACCCGAACGAGCAGTTACTTTTAACCAATCTGTTAGTTCATAGTTTGCTGTGAGGTCGGCGTTGAAAATGTCGCGCGAGACTTCATTGATTTTTTCGTACCTGTCGAAATAAGGGTTATTGATATTTCCGGTTGGATAAGTCCAGTTTTGTTGTTCATCCTTTATTAGCCAGTAATTGTTCTTGTAGTCAAGAATATTGTAATCGGCCGGAGAATAAATTAACAGGGCATACATAACGTCGTACGAAGTATACCCATTTGAGCCCATGTTAGGCGATTCCCTTTTTGTATAGGACATGTTGGTTGTTAATTGAAATTTATCAAGGTTAACATCCGCACCTAAAGTGTAAGAATATTTATCCAGTTTTGAATTTGGATAAACACCTTTCTGTTGTGTCCAGTTCAATGAGCTTCGGACTGCAATATTATCTGATTTGAATCCAACGTTAACATTATTATTTGACACATAGCCAGGGTTAATGAAATTATTGAAATTATTAGAACCAACAGCTTCGTAGGAATAGTCTCTGTAATCCATCAGGTAGGGATCCCATTGAGTTCTTACTGTACCATCCATAAGCGGACCCCACGATTGAGTCTGTTTAATGTCGTAGTTGCCATTATATCCACGTCCGTACACGGTTTGTTTTTCAGGAATAGCCAGGAAGCCTGCTGTAAACATAGTGTTCGAAGTTAAATCAACGGATACTCCTTTGTTACCTGTACTCCCGTTTTTAGTTGTAATGAGGATCGCACCACGTTCTCCACGGAAGCCGTAAAGTGCTGAAGCTGTTGCACCTTTCAGTACCGACATTGATTCAATATCTTCGGCTGCAATATCACTCAGGCTTTTATTTGCATAAGCTATCCCATCAATTACAATCAATGGATTTTCTTCACCGCGAATTGTAATTTTTGGATCAACGTTAAAATCACTGGAGTTTTGAACCAGCACCCCTGCTACTTTACCGGTAAGTGAAGTGCTTACGTCAACACCGGTAACTTTTTGTAAATCCTGACCACTAACGGCCTGTACGGAATAACCCAGCGCTTTCTGTTCTCTTTTTATACCTAAAGCTGTAACAACAACTTCTTCAATACCGATGGCATCTGATTTCAATGTAACATTGATCGAAGTTTGGCTACCAACCTTCACTTCCTGAGACTGCATACCAATAAACGAGAATACTAAAACTGCATCCGGATTTAAATCACTCATTGTATAGGACCCGTCAATATTTGTAATGGTTCCGTGGGTTGTCCCTTTTTCAATAACCGTAACTCCTACAAGGGCTTCCCCATTTTGGTCAGTTACTTTTCCTGTTACTGATTTCTGATCATCAGCACTCGCCGTTTTTGGTGTTAAAATAATGTACTTGTCGTTGATAAGAATTCCCACTTCATTCTTATCGAACAATTGGTCCAGAACCGAATTAACTGTTTCGTTTTCTATAGAAACGCTCACTTTTTTATCTACATTGATTAGCTCACTGTTATATAGAAAATAGAACTCGGATTGTTCTTCAACAGCTGCCAAAACCTGCTTTACAGTTACCGCATCCATGTTTACACTCAACTTCTTAGTTTGAGAGTAGCTGCTTGATGCAACAACCTGAAAAGCAGAGAGAAGAATAAGTAACAATGCATTACGCATAATCATAAGTTTTTTCTTATGGCGCTGAACAAGCAACCACAAGGGTTTCACAAATTTTTTCATACCTTTAAATGTTTTTTTATTAGTTTAATTACACACCATTTTTGGTAACAAGGAGGAAGTGTTGGCGCACTTTCTCCTTCTTTTAGCACTTCCTATACTAATCTTTCATAGGCAATTTATTTTTTTGAAATAGTTACTACAGAATAATTTTTCTCTCCCGGATTCTTATTTAGTTTACCCGGTTTATATGTAATTTTTATACCAGGAGAACTTAACTCAAGTAGCTCAAGTACCCTGTTTAACGGTTCATTTTCAAAAGTTGTACTAAACTTGTATTTTTTTAGTTCATCATCTGCAATAAATACTTTTACGCCATACCAGCGTTCCAAAAGTGATGCTACCTCTTCCATAGGGGTTTCGTCAAGAACAAGTATATTGTTATGCCATGCAATTTGTTTTTCAATACTGGTTGGGACGCTCTTAATATTGCTGGTGCCTTTTTCAACCATAAAAAAATCTCCTGCCTTCATTTCAGCCGTATTGTTTTCAGTTCCATTATTTGCTGATAATTTGACCGACCCTTCCTGTAATGCAACCGAAACATATTCATCTTCCGGATAGGCCTTAACATTGAAACTTGTTCCGGTTACTTCAATGGTGGTGTTGGCTGTTTCGAGTATAAATGGCGACTTCTTATTATGAGCAACGTTTAGGAAAGCTTCACCTTCAATTTGAATATTTCGGTTTTCTCTTATAAAAGGAACTGTATAACGAAGTTTACTTTCGGCATTTAGCCAGACTTTTGTGCCATCTGGTAAAATCACATATGAACGCATGCCAACCGGACTAACAAACTCCTGTTCAGCAAACTGCTCCATTTCCTGTTTAACTGAAAGTTGCTTGTAAACACTCCACGATGTGTAAACCAACAATGGAATAGCCAGAACAGCTGCAACTTTTATGAGCTGTTGAAAAAGTTGGAAAGTCTTTTTTTGTTTCGCAGTACGTGCAAGTACTTTTTTTAGAGCCTGGTCAACATCAACTTCTTTGGTTAGCCTAACCATGGCTGCGGCCTGTAATTCCTTCTCCTTTTCTGTTAATCGGGCACTAAAATCCAGAAATTCAGAAAGATGTTGGTTTATATGTTCTTCTCCTTGCTTCAAAATATATCCTGTTTATTAATTTCTTTTTGTGTTTTGCTCATAATACAAAGCAGATGAATAAAACACGTATTCAGGAATACTTTTTTTAGAAAAAAAGCAGGAGAGTAATGTATGCTTTTAATTCTTTGCGAAGAATTTTCAGTGCATTGGAAACCTGGGTTTCAACTGTTCGTTTCGAGAGGCCAAGATCGTTGGCAATCTCATCGTTGGTAAATCCTTTGAATCGGCTTAAAGTAAAAATTTCGGCAGTACGGGGAGGGAGTTTCTCAAAAGCAATTTTCAGACGTTGCTGTAGTTCGGTATCAACGTAAATATCAGGATTGTAACGCATTTCGGTCTCCATCTGCTTCTTCAGTTCGTCGACTACGTGTTGTTTCACCTGGTTGCTTTTTAAATAATTGATAGAACGGTTTTTAACGGAAGTAAAAAGGTAACTTTTTATTGTTCCACCAACCTTAATTGTGCTACGGTTTTCCCAGAGTCTAACAAAAAAATCCTGAACGATTTCTTCTGCCTCATCTTTGTTTACTACAATATTTGAAGCAAAAACCACGAGTCCAGGATAATAATATCTGAACAAAAGTTCAAATGCAGTTTGGTCTCCATTTACCATTCGCTGCACGAGTCTTTCTTCTTCAATCCCCCCTATTATCAATGGAATTTTATTTGTATCGAACATGATTTATCACAATCGTTTAAAGTAAAGGTAAAAATATTTTTATCAATTAAACCAATGCTAAAATCATGCAGGGTTAAATTTTCAGGGGTATTTTGAAATGTCCACTGATGTAATTCAAAATTGAAGGGGATTATGTATTTCTGACAATTTATACTCCTTCCAACCAGTTTTTAAAGTCTTTTACTTTTTCACGCGCAACCAGAAAATCATCGTCATTTGCTTTTTGCACTTTTAGTTTTAATCGCGAATTACTGTAAGTAATAACATCTGTTATTGATTTGAGAGCAATGATGTATTTTCGATTAATTCTAAAAAAAATATTGGGGTCAACTATGCTCTCGATTATCTCAAGACTCTGATCAAGAAGATAATCTTTCCCATCATTAAGCTTAACAAAGGTTCCCTTTTCATAACTGTAGAAATAAAGGATTTCACTTGTTTCAATCACACGCAAATGTGCACCTACTTTTACCAGGAAACGTTCTTTGTAATTTTTCCTTCCGAGCGAATCTACAAGCTCAGAAATTATATCAGGAGAAAGAGAAGAGGAGATAGGCTTCGAGAGATTTTCAAATTTTTGAATTGCTTTCTCCAACTCATTTCTATCTATCGGTTTTAAAAGGTAATCGATACTGTTTACCTTAAAAGCTCTGATAGCGTAATCGTCATAAGCAGTTGTAAAAATAACCGGAACCTGAAAATCGATTTGTTCAAAAATCTCAAAACTCAATCCATCGCCCAACTGAATGTCGAAAAATGCCAGGTCAGGTTTTTCGTTGGTATTCACCCAATTCACCGCTGCTTTTACCGTGTCGCAAACCGAAACGATTTGCGCGGCTGGTCGTAAGGCTGAAATGTGTGCAGCAAGTTGGGCCGCTGCCAGTGGTTCGTCTTCTACAATTAGTATCTTCATTTATCCTTTATCCTTATCAGTGGCATACTCACCCTAAAATATCTTTGGTTATTGGTAATCACCATCTTCTTGCCAGTTAAATATTCATATCTCCCTGCCAGGTTTTTTAGTCCGGTCTGACTTGTTTTTTCTAATTGCTTTTTAGGCTGAAGATTATTTTCTATCACCAACTCATAATCATCCGAAATGGCAATCACTATTTTTAGCGGATCGGCTACCGACATTTGATTGTGTTTAATGGCATTTTCAACGAGTGATTGCAGCGAAAGAGGAATAACTTTCCCGTCTACTTTTTCATTGGCGATAATGTCAACCTGTAATGCTTCTCCAAAACGTATCTGTTGCAGGTAGATGTATTTCTTAACAAAATCTATCTCTTCTTTCAATGAAATGATATCCTGATTTTTAAAGTGAAGGACATCGCGGTAAAAAGTAGAAAGTTCGTGGGTAAATGTTTTCGCTTTTTCCACATCGATATCGATTAGGCTGCCTAACACATTCAGACTATTAAAAAGAAAATGCGGGTTGATTTGTTCCTGAAGAACTTTATATTGCAATGATAAAGCCTCGCGTTTTACTTTTTCTTTCTGGTACATTTCTTCACGCCAGGCTCTGAAAAAGGAAATGGCGTAGATGATTGCGGCAATGATTACAAAAATGATGTATTCAGAAATAATGGTTCCGCGATTATATGTCCAAAACGTATTCCATTGCAAGTCCATTACAAAAATAAACCAAAACCAGTTGACTGTCCAGATTACAATACTGGAATAAATAAAGTGCATAAGGAGTGCTGAGGCCACACTTTTTACTGGACGATTTATCCAGTCAATGAATCTTTTTTCGTACCAATTAAAAAGGATACTGTTGGCAAAGAGTGGAAGCCCAAGACTTAGTGAGTAGCCTGCATTCCATAGAAAATCAGTAACAGACATATTTAATGAACCACCCATCAGTACGGTTGTAACCAACCCTATTAAAATGGATACAATGGCTGCTATTATCCAACTGACTTTGACTTTTTTTCTTTCGATCAACATGATTGTGAATAAGTGTTTCAAGATAGTTAAAATCGCTAGAATAGATTAATTACCAAAGGGAAATGATAACCGTAATAGAGCTTTTGCATTGCCTGAAGTCAATCTTATTTATTTGCCTTCAGAGCACTGACTTAACAACTGGTTATTGTGAATGGCTCCCCATGTTGGCATGAGCGGATCGGTTGGTTTCTGGCTACTAAACATGGTTGCTGCCTTTTCCAGGTCTTGTTTGGCTTTTTCCGGTCCACCACCAACAAATTTAGGTGTATGAAAAGTATTGCTTCCGCGCAGGTAATATACCCGTGGATTTTCGGGATTTAACTTTTCGGCTACGGCGATGGCTTCGGCAGCTTTCCCGGAATATTTCGCTCCCGACATCATATCAGTTATTCGTAATTGATACAAAAATGCCTGTAAAGTGTAAATCTCCGATTCGTTGCTGTAGTCCTTCATTAATTTATCAATTAAAACCTGTGCCTTGTCGAGTTGTACTTTTTTTGCATCGTTTTCCATGTTATCGAATACGGTTGAAGACACGTAACAATAAGCAGCATAATAATTTGGTAACCATTTGTCTGGCTCGGCATTTCCGATTCGTTCAAATTGTGCACCCAGACTTTGTAATTCGGCAGAAGAAGTTAGTTGATTCATCTTATCGATATTGGATTTCATTACTTCTTCGTATTTTGAAGAAAAAGCCACACTGGCGATTGCTGCTAATAAAACTGTAATAATTGTTTTCATTGTGTAAAGTTTTAATTGTTGTTACTGAATATTTACTAATTTAAATTTCAGTTGATTGTGATGGATTAAAAATTGTTCTTTACTGAACTGTTGATTTTGTGGGATGAATTGTAATTCTAATCGTCATTTCCAACCTGATCCAGTGTCCTCGCGCACAAATGCTCATTCGAGTTCATTTTGACGTTTGATTAATTAAAAATTGAGGAACAACCCGATAAATACCATGCGTTTCAGATCGCGTTTAACCGGAATAAGTGTGTAATTGCCCTGAGCATCGGCAATGTCCGAAGGACGAAAGCTCAGAATATTATCGTTTCCGAGAATATTATTTACAGAGCAATACAGTACAGAATATTGATTTCCGATATAAAAAACATGACTGAAATTCAGGCTCAAATCAGAATACATCTTGGTGCGTTCACCATTAAAAATGCTGGATTCCGGGTTATTATAAGGACGCCCGCTGGCTGCGGTAAATGACATGCCTATTTGTGTACTGATTTTATTCACCCAGTATTTTCCAACAAACGAAAAAGTATGATCTGAAATAAATTCGGGAGTTGCTTTCTCTGGATAATATTTGTATTTGCGTTTTGTATTTATGTAGGAATAAGTTATCCAGTAATCCAGACCTCGAATACTTTTCTGATCGCGCCAGAAAATATCAAGTCCTCCGGCGTAACCATTTCCGTTATTTTTCAAATTTTCGGGCAATCCGTTTTCTCCTGCTGAATAGGTAACCAGGTTATTATAAGTTTTGTAATAGGCTTCGGCTCTGAAAAGACGTTCAGAAACATTTCCAAACTGGTAACTTAAAATGTAATGTAAGGCTTTTTCAAAATCCAGGTTAGGGGTAAGTTTCAGATAATCAGCCTGCGGTGTTTGGTGATACAAACCCCACGCTCCTGAAAACTGAGCTTCTTCACCTGTTTTCAGGGCCACTGCAAATCGAGGTGCCAGGTTCCATTCATTGATGACAGATGAATATTCGCTTCTGATACCTGGACGAATTGCCAGGTTTTTCGAAAATTTAATTTCACTTTCAATAAATACACCTCCCAGGTGATCTGTAAATTCTCCGGTGTAATCCGGACCTTCATCACTGAGGTAATTCTGTTCATAACTGTGCGAAGTTTCGTTTCCACCCCAGGTAAGTTTAACACCTTCTGAAAGATCATGGATCATCGCAAAACGTGTTTCAATATTCCATTCGCGAGAGTTTACATCATCGGCATCCAGCCAGGTTTGGTTGTCCTGAAAAGTGGATGAAACACCTACGCGGTAACAGGTTTTTTCTCCAATGCAGTCGCGGTACGAAAAGTTGGAATAAACAGTTGTTGTTTTATTATTAATCAGCATATTTTTCGCATTGTCTCCTGCAGGGACATTATATGCCAGATCACCATAGTCAACGGTAGCGTAGGCTTTAAATAAACCGGATGAACGTGGTTTGATGCGGTAAACAGCGGTTCCGTTATACGAACTAACCGGCTTAACCCAATCGATGCTGCTGTTAAAAACTTTATCGTACAAAGAGAAATCATAGAATCCGCCTGAGAGCATAAGTGAACTGTTCGTCCAGCTTTGTGTACGATTTATTTCACCGCCCAAACTCATCAGCGAAAGACCGGTATTGTTTTGTTCGGCCACATCAGTTGAGTTTAAAATCAACACCGATGACAGTGCTTGCCCGTATTCGGCAGAATAACCTCCGGTATTGAACTGAACACCACTGAACAAAGAAGGAGAGAAACGTCCCCGGGTTGCCACATCGGGCGTTTTTGAATAGTAAGGTTTTGCAGCTACCAGTCCGTCGATGTAAGTAGAAGTTTCATATACATCGCCGCCACGAACAAGCAGCCTGCCATCATCAGGAGAAGCTTGTGTGCCGGGCATTGTTCGAATGGCTCCCATTACATCCCCTACCGCACTTGGAGTTGTGTATACATCCAGAGGTTTCATTACCGAGGCCCGGCCTTCGTCTTCAGCTGTGAAACTTCCTGCAGTAATAGTTACAGCATCAATTGTATTTACACTTTCTTGAAGTACAATTTCAAAATCCAAATCTGCCGGAAGTTCAATGGCTCGTGACCAGTTTTTAAATCCAATGAAAGTAGCCATCAGGTTGAGCGAACCGGTTTCAGAAGTTTCAAATTGAAACCGGCCTTCATCATCCGAACTGGCTCCGTCGTAAGTGTTTTCAATAAAAATATTGACACCCGGGATTGCTTGTCCGTCTTTGTCTGTTACTCTCCCCGAGATAGTGCTCTGACTAAAGCTAACCAAGGAAGAAAGAAAAAGGAACATCGTAATAATTGTTTTCATAACTGAAGATTTTGAACTGTTTTTCGTTTTCACAATTCAAATCTCAGATAAAAGAAATCCTCAGAGAAAAGATGATTACCGAACCGTCGATTTCATTGGATGAAGTGTCATATAACACAAAAAAGCAGTCCACTCATTAGTGGACTGCTCGAAATTAACCTCAACGTAGCCTACGTTGGACCCCTAAAACTTGTACGTTTATATTATTTTCATGGCTCAGGTACCAGTTGAATATCAACTGTGGTTGACTGGCCTTGTGTAACATTTACATTCCAAACCGTGTCGGTTTGAAAACTATCCAGTTCGGTGGTTAAGTAATACGTTCCGGATAATATCCCGATGACTTTGTATTTTCCTTCAGAATCAGTAAATGAAGAAGTTATAAGACTATCATTTTCTGCTTCATTTGTTGGCAACCAAACTTTTACAGCAGCTTTTTCTAAAGCTGTTCCTGTTGTCTCAGTGACTGTTCCTTCAATCTGTCCGGCCATACCAAGCAATATACCACGTACGACAGGTTTGAAATTGAAACCATTAAGTTTTCCCCCCTTCCAGTTTCCTTTGGCAACAAACGATTTACTTACATCAAAATCGAGTAAAACATCAATAATTTGTCCCGAGCTGACTTCAATTGAGGGATCAATTTTTACTTTCAATCCACTAGACGATCCACTTGGAATTTTCAGGTCGAATTCTGTATTATCTTTTAAAATTACTTTTGAATCGGTCACGTGCATTCGTATCATGTCATAAGTGCCAGAGTCGAGTTCAACAGAAGCAAGTTGTTCAGTTAATCCGTTTGAAAGACTTAATAAATCGACTTGGATGGGATCTTCGCTCAAAACAATAAAATCAGCATTGCTTGAGTCAGCGGCTTGTTTTCTGATTTCTATTTTATCAATGTTTACAATTGTTTTCGAGACGAGGTCTATCGGAAATGGGGCATCAGTTAAATAAACTGTAAGCTTTGATTTTGTTCGGGATGTTGTGATTGAGTCTTCTTTTGTGCAGGCATTAAATATTATTACACCTAACACAATGAAAGTTAATATAATACCAGGTTTTTTCATTTTAATTTCCTTTCTTTTTTCAAAAGTTGAAGCCAACCGAAGTCAGCTTCAACTATTACCAAACTTACCCAATTGATTGACAGTCGCTTAACCTCAACCAAAATATATTTCAATGTTTTCAAAAAACTCGTATTCAATTTTTTTTGTAGTAACAATTGAGAGCTGTCGGGTTGTAATGTGTTGCAGCCACTCAACTGTCTTTTTACTACAACTTTAATAATTGGTCTTATTCATGGCATATAACGGTTTTCGATCCGTTTAATTCAACTTTTTGAGTTGCAATTGAGAGCTGCCGGGTTTTGAAGTGTAACAGCTACTCATTTGCTTTTCTCTATAGTTTATTACCAGGGTTTGTCATCTTTAATTTATCTCTTGAATTAGCAATTGAGAGCTGCTGGGTCTGATTGTGTTACAACCACTCAATTGCTTTTCTATTAATTATACTTTGGGTTTGTCCTGATTGTTTTTCATTTTTTTCAAAGACCGCTAATTCAATTTCGTTTTTGTAGTTGCAATTGAGAGCTGTTGGGTTTTGAAGTGTTTCAGCCACCCAATTGCTTTTCTACAACGATATTACTTGGTTTTAATCACGGCGTTATTAAATTTTAGTTCCAGCATTTTTATAATTTTCAGAGTTACAATTAAGGGCTGCCGGGTTTTGAAGTGTAACAGCCACTCAATTGCCTTCCTAGAACTAACTTTTATTACTTGGTTTCTATCACTGCGTATTTTGAAATTTTCCAGAATTCTTCCGGATTATCAATATGCAAATATGCTATTTGTCCGTCTTCTTCAACAAAGCTGTATGAACTGTCAGGGTGTTCTGAAATCATTTTAACTTTTTGTGAGAACAGTGGAATATTTTGGGTATCCCGGATATCTAATTCAGTAAAGTTTGTATCGTCAAAATTTTCCTGCAAGGAAGTATGGCGGCCAAGCCAAAGGAATCCTCCATCTTTGGTTAGCAAACCCTTGTCTTTTAGCTCTTTATAAGAACCGTAAGCAACGTAGGCTTTATTTAGCTCATTGATTTTTTGTGTAATTACCTCTTCTTTTTGTTGAAGCGTATCAGACTTCTGTGCGATCTGAACCTTCATGTCATCGATCTGATTGTTCATGTCGGTAATCATGAAATCTTTTTCATCGATGGTCTTTCTTAGTTCAGCAATCTGTACATTCTGTTCCTCAACACTTTCATTCAAACTGGCAATCTTCTTTTTGAGAGAACTGATTTCAAAACCTGAATTTTTCAATTTCTTTTCCAGGTCGTTAATATGAGTACTGCTTTTTTCGAGCATCTCATTCATTAAATTGATGTCGTCAATAATAGCTTGTTTCTGATCGCGGCCACCTTCTTTCTCTGTTTCGATAGATAGTTGCTGACGTTTTTCCTTAATGAATTTAAGGTTAGCCTCAATATCATTCATTGAAGCGACCAACTCATTTACGAGCGAATCGCGTTCCTGTAAATTGGCTGTTACATTCTGTTTTTCTGCCTGTAGAGTATTAATCTCATCTACCTTCTGGTTATAAACACGAAAACCAACTATCGCAACAACAATTACTAAGATTGAAACTAATAACAATGTTGCTACCTGTGTTTTTTTTGATTTGTTCATACTGTTTTCCTCCTGTTTGTTTAAGTGAAAAAATCTGTACATATAATGCCAAGTTATATGCCACAATCTTAAACAGTATAGAAGTATCACATAATCAACAAATTGAGGAAATGTACAAGAAGGAGTTACATATCAGAATGATATTATATTATCAAAATGATAATTCAGAGTTGTGGTTCCAGGTCTTTTATCATCCGATAAATGGTGGCAACGCCAACCTGGAGTTTATCAGCGACAATTTTGGGCTTGTTATTGTATTTAGCTAACAATTTCTGTACAATCCGAAGGTTATATTC
>DAOPJR010000010.1:0-1807 GCA_035399765.1 Draconibacterium sp.
CAGGATTCGGGGACAGGTGTAACATTCTCGGTAGATAAGCCACTTTACCGGATGGCCTTTTGGGCCTGCAAAACCACGTTGTGCCCCGAAAACTTTATATGGATTTCGGTAAAACCAGGCCAGACAGAACACTGGACATCAGATTATACCTTGTTTGTTAAATAAGTAGGATTCAGAAGCCGAAAACGAATACGCTCAACCTACTTAAAAACAACGGAATACAAAAAATTTAAACTTTAAAAATTTTAAAGCTGAAACAATATTTGGAATGAAATTTGCGACTACATTTGTATTCTGAAAATGAAATACACTTGATGAATGAATGGTAAGCTTTTTATACTATTTTTTTTATTGTTGATTTCGTTCTGCTCAGTTAGCAAAATAAGTCCTGAAAAACGCCAACCGGCTTCACAAGAAATCGTTGGAGATATTTCTCATTTCGATGTTACTGAATTTCAATCGCACAATGAAGGTGATTTACCTACACCACAACTTTTTCCCCGGGCTATTCTGAAAACTTCCAATGCCTTTTCATCGAGTGAGAAAACAAAGAAAATAGTCCGGGATTTATTTCTTTCACGGTTAAACAATACTTATAAGCTCACTCATTTTCAGGCTTCTGTTTTCAGCGGGCACAGTTCTGCGCTTATTCACATATTTCTGAAAACAGCCTGTTTTCGTATTTAGCGATCTTATTTCATTATCCGGCATCAAATAGTGTGGTCAATAAAATCTGATCTTTTTTGGATCAGACCTTATTGACAATGGAAATATTTTATTCATTCATTAAAACTACAATGACAAACAAGAATCAAATGATAGCTCCGGTTCAGAAAAAACCTGGAACTGACTTTATAAAATTACTCATCGGAATTGCTGTAGTTATTGCAATTCTGGTAGCACTAAAGCTACTGTCTGAAGCACTTGGTATTATTTAATTATACAAGAGAAGCTTACACGGTCGTGACCATTATCTCATACCTCGCAGCAAAACTGCGAGGTATTTTATTTCTGACAAATACATTAAAAATTGAAAAGATCAACATACTTGGAGTAATTGCTAAGAACATAGTTCGAATAATCAGGAAAATGAGCTTCAGACTGTTTAAAACTTTTAGCAATAGTTAAACTCCGGTTTTGGAAACAGGCTTAATTTTCGCCTCATAAATCTGATACAGAAAATAGCAATGCAAACAGCAACCAAACAGATAAAAAGCAAAAAGCGCCGGTTAAAAAAGAAATACAAGATCCGGTTTATCGTATTTATCGTGGTGGCATTAAGTGCACTCATCCTCTATTTTCCGGCACGTAAAAAAGTGGAAAGTATGCTTCACCCGGCTCCCATCGGAACCGTGAAAGTAGATTGGTACAGGGACTTGAATCTTATACACCTGAAACATGCAAAAACGCATGGGATTAAACCGTTCAAAACCAATCAGCAATTAAAAGATGAAGTTCCTGAACTGATGAAAGAAGGCAAGCTGGTACAGATTTCAGACAATAGTTATTACCGGATTTGCCCTCTCACCCACTCTCATCCATACCTCACACCATCCGCCAAAGATTTTCTGAATGAACTCGGTAAAAGGTTTTCAGCTAAACTGGAAGAACACGAACTGCCTCATTATTATTACCAGATCAGTTCATTGCTACGAACCGATGAAAATCAAAAAAGTCTGAGCGGAAGCAATGGAAATGCGTCTCCTAACACATCGCACCGATATGCCACCACCTTTGACATTCCATATTTTACAGTTGTTAAGCGAACACTACTATGGAAAGAAGCGGAAGTTACCGATGGACGGGC
>DAOPJR010000010.1:1907-4301 GCA_035399765.1 Draconibacterium sp.
TTGTAACCGATTTCAGCGCCGGCTAGTTCCACGCGCGCTTCCAAACAGTTGCGACACAATTCAGCATCTTCATCCAAACAAGGTTTGTTTTCGTAGAGCTTGTATTCTTCGCGGTATTCACAGGGAGTAAGGTTAGGCATCATTACATTTGCACCCACAGCCAGCGCTTTTTCACGTCCTGCCGGATCGATTGCCTGCAAAGCCGTTGCCGCAGCAATGTTAATATCGGGCATCAGCAAACGCAGTACAGCAATCATATTTAGCGCTAAATCAAAACGCTCCTGTTTACTTTTTAGTAAATGACGGTACTGGTGAAGCGGAGTGTCTTCGTGCTCAATGTAAGGCCCCATTCCACACATATCGATGTCCAGTTTTTTGAAAAACAGAAGATCATCCGCAAGGTTTTCGTAGGTTTGAAAAGGAAGTCCGATCATTACACCCGTCCCCACCTGGTAACCGACTTCCTTTAAAAAATGAAGCGCTTCCATTCTGTGTTCAAAAGAATGGTTTTCGTTTTCAGGATGGATTTTGTAATACAATTCACGATTGGAAGATTCAATCCGAAGCAGGTAGCGGTGCGCCCCGCTTTCAAACCAACGGCGGTAAGTATCCAGACTTTGTTCGCCACAACTCAAGGTTATGCCGAGTTCATTGTTTGAGAGTTGTTTGATTTTTTTCAGCAGATCGTCGATCCGTTTTACAAAAGCAGGCGACGACAATTCTCCCGACTGCAGCACCACAGATCCAAAACGGTTCTCCCAGGCAAAACGACACGCATCCAGTATTTCCTCATCCCGAGCTTCATAACGTACTACCTTTTCATTCGATTTCCGGATACCACAATACAAACAGTCTTTCGAACAGATATTTGAAAACTCAATTAAACCGCGGAAGTATACTTTATTGCCCACTTCACGGAGTTTAACTTCCTGGGCACGTTTTAACAATGCAGTTCGGGTTTCGCCTTTTGCTTTCAATAATGTGATTAAATCATCACGGTCAAACGATTCCTGTTTCAATATTTCCGGAATAATTTTCATACCGTAAAGATAAAACTTGCTTTGTGTTAAGCGATAAACTTCACTTTCAATATTTTTTCATTTTTTTGATTAAAAAGTGTGTCCGATTAAAGTTAATTCCGTCATTGTTTTAGGGGAAAATAAAATCGCCCGTTTTTAGTAAATTTAATCATTAAAATAATGGCTTTTGTGACAACTGAAATCAATTACATCTGGAAAGAGTATCATGATCAACTTCTTGATTTTATCCGGAAAAGAGTAAAGGATCATACTGATGCCGACGATATTCTGCAGGAAGTTTTTATCAAAATACTTTCAAAAATTGATACACTTAAAGATAGAGACAAACTTAAAAACTGGCTCTACCAGATTACCCGAAATACCATTAACGATCATTACCGTCAACAGAAAAAAGGGAAAAGCACAGATGAACCTTTTGATTTACTGGAAGATCAGGATGAAAATACTTCAATGAAAGCTGCAGAAAGCTGGATTGGTTTATATATCGACGGGCTTCCAGACAAATATCGTGAAGCGGTTATCATGTCGGAACTAAAAGGCTCTTCAATCGGCGAAATTGCAAAGAATTTAGATCTCAGTTATACCAATGCAAGAGCGCGTGTTCATCGTGGAAGGTTAGCGTTGAAAAAGAACCTGACAGACTGTTGTACTTTTCATGTGGATGCGTACGGAAATATCATCGATTATCATGCAAATCCTCCCGTTTGTTGTAAAAAATGCTAAAAAATCATTTAAAAACTGTGTCCGTTTTTAAGATTTGCCGTCAACTGGATACAAATTCTAAAAAGTAAATCATGAACAAAAATGAAATCAGAGATGCGGTTCGGGAAAGATATGCAGGGATCGCTGAATCAAACGGAGTGGAAGGTTGCTGTTCAACCAGTAAGTCAACGTCATGTTGCAAATCCCAAAAAGATTTTGATTTGTATTCATTAAAACTTGGTTATTCTGATGAGGATGTAAAACAGGTTCCTGAAACCGCCAACCTGGGTCTGGGTTGCGGAAATCCCCAGGCAATTGCCAACTTAAAAAAAGGGGAAACAGTGATTGACCTTGGAAGCGGAGGTGGATTCGATGTATTTCTGGCTGCCCGGCAGGTAGGGGAAAAAGGCAAGGTAATTGGTGTTGATATGACTCCTGCCATGATTACAAAAGCGCGTAGTAACGCAGAAAAAATTGATTTCCGGAATGTCGAGTTCCGCCTGGGCGAAATTGAAAATCTTCCGGTTGCCGATGGAATAGCTGATGTAATTATATCGAATTGTGTGATTAATTTATCTCCCGAAAAACAAAAGGTTTTTAACGATGCTTTCCGCGTCTTAAAATCCGGAGGAAGATTGGCCATTTCTGATAC
>DAOPJR010000010.1:4401-45577 GCA_035399765.1 Draconibacterium sp.
AACAATAAGTTGGTGGCAGCAGGAGCACTTGAAATATATGGTGTTAATGCCGTTTTACGTTCTCTGACCGTTCACCAAACGCACCAAAATCTTGGCTACGGAAAACAAATGGTACGATTTTTAGAAAATAAAGCCGTCGAAAAAGGAATTAAAAACTTATTTCTTCTGACCAGTACTGCCGCTGACTTCTTCAAAAAATTAGCTTACCTCCCGCAGCAAAGAGATTTATGCCCGCCTGATATCCTGTCAAGTGCCCAGTTCAGGGAAATATGTCCTCTGTCTGCCTCTTGCTTTTCAAAAAAGTTGAGAAATTAATTATTGAAAAGAAATGTTTTCAATAACATAAAAAGCACCTGCTTTTATCAGCTTATTCTGAACATTTATCCAGTATCTTTATACCAAATCCTGCGGGAAGGCTGTGGCTGACTTTAGGGAAAGAATTTAAAGGATTAATTACAAGGATGAAGGATTAATCCGTTTCTCTTTTATTTCCGCAGAATTTATTTGTTTAACTCAGGTCTGAATTTTGATGATGGTTCTTAAACTTCCATCTTCCAACTTCGGGCTACCAACTTTCAAAATATGAAGCGATTGGGTTTTGTAGGAATTATTATTGAGGACAGGGAAAAATGTGCCGGGGAAGTAAATACCGTCCTCAGTGAATATTCGGAATTGATCGTCGCCAGAACGGGGTTACCAAATATCAGGGAAAATACTTCGGTAATCACTCTTGTTATCGATGCTACAACCGACGACGTTGGCAAACTAACCGGGAAACTTGGTTCAATTCCCGGAGTTTCCGTCAAATCAGGGCTTGCAAAGAAATAACCTGAAATAAAACATACATGAATAGAATTTACACATCCCCCGCTCCGTTGTCGCTTCCCCCTTTGAAGGGGGATTTAGGGGATGAATTCACCAAGTCTTTCTACTTTATAACCTAAATAATTTCAACAGACATGTACAAAATAGAAGCTGATTTTATCAACGAACAAAAAGTTTGGGATATTCTTGAAAAATGTAAAAACCCGGAACCGGAGCGGATTAGGGAAGTGCTTGCAAAGGCCGGCGAAATGAAAGGTCTCGATCTGGAAGATGTGGCGATCCTAACTTCCATAAGCGATCCCGAACTGCTGGCAGAATTATTCAATACCGCAAATACGGTTAAAGAAACCATTTACGGAAAACGTTTGGTGTTATTCGCCCCACTTTATATTTCGAACCTGTGTTCGAACGAGTGTTTATATTGCGCATTCAGAGCTACCAACAAAGAAATTGAGCGACATGCACTTTCACAGCAGCAAATTGCTCGAGAAGTGGAAATCCTGATCAAACAGGGGCACAAACGCATTTTACTGGTGGCCGGCGAATCCTATCCCAAAGAAGGCCTTCAATATGTTCTTGATTCTGTTAAAACAGTGTACAGTGTGAAATCTGAACATGGCGAAATCCGGCGTGTGAATGTGAATATTGCTCCACTTTCGGCTGATGAATTCAAACAATTGAAAGAAGCACAGATTGGCACTTACCAGATTTTCCAGGAAACCTATCATCGCGAGACCTATTCGAAAGTTCACCTTGGCGGGAAAAAACGTGATTACAACTGGCGGGTTTGGTCGTTGCACCGTGCCATGGAAGCTGGTATCGACGATGTAGGAATTGGCGTACTTTTCGGACTGTTCGATTATCGGTTTGAAATACTTGCCATGATGCAGCACATAAAAGAACTGGAAGCCAAATTTGGAGTTGGACCGCACACCATCAGTGTTCCGCGAATGGAGCCTGCAACTAACAGCGACCTGGCTTCTCATCCACCATTTCCGGTTTCTGATATCGATTTCAGAAAGATTGTTGCCATTTTGCGTCTGGCTGTTCCATACACCGGTATCATTATGTCGACACGCGAAACCGCCAAAATGCGTCGCGAGACCTTTGCCTTGGGAGTAAGCCAGATCTCAGCAGGTAGCCGTACCAATCCAGGCGGTTACGAGGAAGAAACCGAAGATGATCCTTCCGGCCAGTTCAGTCTGGGCGATCACCGTTCGCTCGACGAAGTAATCCGCGATGTGGCTTCAATGGGTTATATCCCGTCGTTTTGCACGGCTTGTTACCGGCTTGGAAGAACCGGACAGGATTTCATGGACCTTGCCAAACCCGGCGACATCAAACTACACTGCGCGCCAAACGCCTTGAGTTCATTTAAAGAATACCTGCAGAATTTTGCCAAACCTGAAACAGCAGAAATTGGTAACCGTCTGATCAAGGAAACGATTGCAGGTATGAGTGGAATTGCCAAACAACGGGCAGAAAAATTAGTTAAACGGGTAGAAGCAGGAAGAGACGATGTTTATTGCTAATTTTACATTTTGGAGTAAATAGTGTACTGTTTAAACGAGTTCACTATAACAAAATCATGTAATGTCTAAATCCTTTGAATCATGGTACAGACAAGGTTAGAAAAAGATTTATTAGGAGCCAAACAAATACCATCTGATGTTTTATGGGGAATACATACAGCGCGTGCAGTGGAAAATTTCCCTTTGAGCGGACAAACTGTTCATTCTGAATTGATCAAAGCTTTTGGGGAAGTGAAACTTGCCTGTGCACAAATTAATACCCAACTCAGGTTTTGGAAAGACCCTGATAAATCAGCCGCTATTGAACAAGCCTGCACGGAAACTGCACAGGGACTTTTATCTGACCATGTAATTGTGGATGCTATGCAGGGAGGTGCAGGTACTTCTACCAACATGAATATAAACGAAATAATCGCTAACCGTGCATTACAGATTCTGCGTAAAGAACTTGGAGATTATGATCATATTTCACCGCTCGATGACATTAATATGCACCAAAGTACTAATGACGTCTACCCCACTGCACTGAAAGTTGCTGCTATCCGTGTCCTTCGTGAACTTGAACAAAACGTACTACAGCTCCAGGAAAGTTTTCAGCAAAAAGAAAAGGAATTTGCCCATGTTGTAAAATTAGGCCGCACCCAGTTACAGGATGCTGTGCTTACCACACTCGGAAGAGAAATGAGTGCTTACGCCGAAGCTTTTAACCGCGATCGTTGGCGAATTTATAAATGTGAAGAACGTTTACGTGTGGTGAACCTGGGCGGAACTGCCATCGGAACCGGACTGGGAGCTCCAAAACAATTTATTTTTAGAGTAGTTGACCGTTTGCGCGAAAACACAAATATCGGTTTGGCAAGAAATGAAAACCTGATTGATGGCACACAAAACGTGGATGTTTTTGTTGAGGTTTCAGGTATTTTAAAGGCCTGTGCAACTAATTTACTTAAAATTGCCAATGACCTACGCCTGATGTCGAGTGGCCCGGATGCGGGCCTGGGAGAAATCACCCTTCCCGAAATGCAGGCAGGTTCTTCCATTATGCCGGGAAAAATTAATCCGGTAATTCCGGAGGCAGTTGCTCAAGTTGCAATAAAAGTAATGGGCAACGATGTGATCATTGCTCAAGCCTGCTCTGCCGGAAATCTTGAACTCAACCAGCTGATGCCGCTGATTGCTCATAGTCTGCTTGAATCACTAACACTACTTTCAAATGCAAGTAAAATGTTTGCTGAAAAATGTGTGAACGGGATCTTAGCCAATGAAAACGTTTGTAAAAAGAATGTGGAAAACTCAACAGCCGTAGTTACTGCTCTCATTCCAAAACTGGGATATAACAAGGCTGATCAACTTGCTGATATGGCACGAAAACAAAAATTGAGCATTCGGGAAGCGGCTCTTTTACATGGTTTGATTACAGCCGAAGATTTCGAAGAACTGATCTCGCCAGAAGCCGTTTGCCGTTTGGGCTCCTGACACTTGCAGAACATTAACAAGCCATTAACAATATATTAATCACTCTGTATCAGCAACTTAAAATAATTACTCACATTTTAATACTAAAATATATTAATATTTGTTTTGTTTTTATTCGGCTTATTTATATTATTGCCACAAATGAGACAAAAGAGTATTAATTTATAACTTAAAAATTACGAACATGAAAAAATTACTTTTTGTATTGGCATTTGTTGCGGCATATAGTGTGTCTATGGCAAAAACTCAGGCTCCGGTTGTAGCGTTCAACCAAACTGTTGTTGTAGCAGATGAAGGAAAAAACAATCTTGAGAAAGAAAAAGAGAAGAAAGAAGCCAAATCCGATGCAAAAACTGAAGCAAAAGCTGAAAATAAATCAGCCGGCTGTGGTGGTGAAAAAGAAGTAAAAGCAGACGCCACAAAATCACACGATTGCGGTGGTGAAAAGAAAGCAGAAGCTGCTAAAACTGAAAAAGCCAAAACCGGTGGTTGCGGAGGAAATTAAATTTTATCTTAGTCAATAAAACAAGACCGTTCTTCATTCCGAGGAACGGTTTTTTTATGCTGTTTTAAAATACCTTCCACCATGTCATTTCTCGTTGTGTAAACGAACAGGAATGCTTACTTTCATCGTTCGGAAAATCAAATTCTATGAGGGCACCAAAATCGTTTCGCTTGCACATTGGAATTTTCGGCAGAAGAAATGTTGGAAAATCAAGCATTTTAAATGCCCTTACCCACCAGGAAGTATCCATTGTTTCTGAAATTGCAGGAACAACAACTGATCCGGTTGAAAAACCCATGGAACTGCTTCCACTCGGTCCGGTACTTTTCATCGACACCGCCGGTATCGACGACATAGGCGATTTGGGTGAAAAACGCGTTTCTAAAACACTCGCTGTTTTCGATCGCACCGATCTCGGAGTAATTGTTACCAATTTTAACGACTGGGGAGAATACGAGGAAAAACTGATCAACGAATTCAAAACGCGCGAAATATCATACATTGTTGTTTTCAATAAAAGTGATCTCTATTCTGAAAACCTCGACCTGACAGCCATCCTTGGACAATCAAAAATTCCATTCGTTCAAACTTCGGTCTTAAATCAAGCAGGGATTCTGGAACTCCGGCAACTTCTGTTAAAATCAGCTCCCGAAGATTTCATCAATCGCCCGAGTATTCTGGCCGATCTGGTTGGCCCCGGTGAAGCCGCCGTACTTGTAGTACCCATCGACAAGGAAGCACCAAAAGGAAGACTTATTCTTCCACAAGTACAAAGTATTCGCGATCTGCTTGATAACGACTCTTTTTCAGTGGTTGTAAAAGAACGTGAACTTCGTGAAGTTTTATCGCGGTTTAACAAGCCTCCCAAACTGGTGGTAACCGATTCGCAAGCTTTTTTAAAAGTCGCTGCTGATACGCCTCCCGAAATTCCAATGACTTCCTTTTCCATACTTTTCGCACGATTCCAGGGTGATTTGAACGAGATGGTTAGGGGTGCTATGTCCATTGATAAACTTAAAACCGGAGACAAAATTCTGATAGCCGAAGCCTGTTCACATCATCCAATTGGGGAAGACATTGGCTCTGTTAAAATACCTCGCTGGCTAACACAATATGTTGGGGGAAAACTACAGATCGATAACACGCGCGGGCATGACTTTCCTCCCAATATTTCTGAATACAAACTGATTATCCATTGCGGTGCGTGTATGTGGAACCGTCGTGAAATGTTAAGCCGAATTATGAAAGCCAGACAGGCGGGAGTTCCGATGACCAATTACGGGCTGACCATTGCCTACTCGCTTGGAATTTTTGAACGTGCACTTCAACCTTTCCCTGCAGCACTTTCTATTTTTAAGGAGGATAACATTATTTAAAAATCTATTCCTTTGCATTAAGAAGAAAAATTAGGAATCAGCCACAAAGATCAGCCAATCAGTCTCTTGCTATCAACATTCTTAAAAAACCCAAAAAATTCAATTTTCCCCATTTTGTCCTTTTTCAGAAGTTTCAGATTTTCCTTCTCAAATGCAAACTGAAATTCGAGGTTATTTCTGAAATTTTTAGGATCGATAAGAGTAATATAATTTCGACTCACACTCCATTTTCCTTCCGGTAAATTTTTAAAGACAGACAAGGGTAATTTCTCATTAACCGAAAACTGTTCATCTGCCGTAAAAACAATCTGAAGCAACTCACTATTCTTTTTTATATCCTCTTC
Source organism: Draconibacterium sp. (assembly GCA_035399765.1). Classification (GTDB taxonomy): domain Bacteria; phylum Bacteroidota; class Bacteroidia; order Bacteroidales; family Prolixibacteraceae; genus Draconibacterium. The sequence goes on from DAOPJR010000010.1 coordinate 10,460, forward strand.
TTTCCAATGAATCAGATCTTCATTTAAATCATAATAATACTCAAACAGTAGCCAGTTGCCCGGAATTTTTTTTGTGATGCTGCCAAAAACTTCAGGAGAAGCCAACCAGGAAGTAAATTTTGAAATTGCAGAAGTAGCTTTCATAGTTTGAAACTGTAATCCTTTTGACGTTGTAGTTTGAAAAAAGTTTAATTCAAATACTAAATCATTTCATCCCCGATAATTTCTTATTCATGTAATCGAAACTTCAGAACCATTCACCGATGAATTACCATCGATAAACGAATTAACTGGAGTATTTCCTTGTTATTAAATACTTTAAACTGGGAAATTACCGTTTATAAAATACTAATTGAAAACCAAATGGCCATGGAAGCAGATATTTTTCTTAACGATTATCAGTTATCCCTCGAAAAGCAACTATCCGAAAATCATCGTCAGCAACTTAGCAAAAGTCGTGAAAAAGGAGAGGAAGATGGTAAACGAAATCTCCCTGCTGTGGATGACGATTTTACCACACCTGTTGAACACGAAATACGGAACCGTTACCAGGCAGAGGTGGAATCGCTCTACCAGAATGGTCAGCAGGTATTGAATGAACTTCGCGAGAAAAAACTTCGATCAATTGAGCAGGAACTCAAAGATCTTGACAATGAAAAGATTGAACAATTGATTACAGAAGCAGAATCCACCAAGGAAAAACAAATTGCCGAACTGACAACCAATCATCTTGATACGGTAAAAGACATTGAAAATTCGCCTCATTACCAAGACGGGAAGAAACGTTTCGACAGAATAAAAACCAGATGGGAACAAGTGAGTGAAAAACAACAGCGTCAGGAATTAAACATCCAGTTTAGGCCGTACTGGGCGTATATTTTACTTCTGTTTGCCATTGGTATTGCCGAGTTCCCGTTGAATAACCAGGTCTTCATTTCCTTTCGCGAAACTCCGCTATTAACCTTGATCATGGCTGGCGTTTTGGTGATCACGCTGCCATTTCTGGCACACGCTGCCGGTAAAGTTTTAAAACAGAGTAAAGAAAGAGGCATCTACCCCGTAGTATTTATTGTGCTGTTCCTCACTGTAATTACCATCAGTTATTTTACGGCTATGTTACGAACCAAATATCTTTCTGAACTTGGTGTTCAGGAAGAACAACTTGCACTCGACCAGTGGACATTTTTTACAATCGGTGTTATTTTGTTTATGGTAGGAACCATGGCATCGTTTTTTGCCCACGACAGTAGTCACGAATTTGCCCAGGTTTATAAAAAATACCACAAAGAGGAGAAAGAATTTCTGGAACTACAAAAAGAGGTAAGTAACAAAAGAGCTGCTGAGAAAGATCAGTTTGATGCCGAACGAAAAAGAATTCAAAAGGAGTTTTCGGAAAAGACCCGGGAATTAAAAAACAAGCTCCAGCAATTACAGGCCCGAAAAGCCGAAATTACGGTTAATTATAACAAAATTCTGGCCTTTTGCCAGGGAATGGAGCGACGAATCAATTCGCATTACAAAGAAGCGATTTTTAATTACCGCGATACAAACCTGACTTTCCGGAACAATCATAAACAACCAAAATCCTGGGGAGAGTTACTTCCTGACCTAAATGGTTATTTCGCTCAAAACCAGGGAAACACAATATCTGAAAGCTAAAAAGAGGTATTGCACTGCCAATCCATAAAACTTCTAACTGATTGAAAAATGAATTACAAACATTATATACCTATTCTAATTTTTACACTCATACATTTCGCATGCAAAAAACAGGAGGTGCAGAATACACAGATTTGTGTCCTGATTGATGTAACTGACGAGAAATTTCAGGATCCGAATTTCACCGATGAAAACCTGCCTCGTTTTTTGAAACTGATGAAGCTGGACAGTGAGGCAGGATTATATTCGGGAGGAGAAATCAAACTTTCGCTGATTAATGAAATTTCTGATTCGAAATCAAAAACAGTTTCATTAGATCCGGCAGAAACCGGAATGCTCGGTGAAAATCCGTTAAACCGGCGCGACGAAGTAAATCGGTTTAAAAATGAATTAAAACAATCATTTACTTCACTTCTCAATGAAGCCAACTGGGGAACCGATGCTTCAAAAATTTACCAAAAAGTAGCTCGTGAGCTTATTAAAATGAAAAAGAAAGAAGCCGATCGCTACTATTTGATTATCTATTCCGACATGCTTGAGAATAGCGGGCTCTTCAGTTTTTACGGACAAAGCTGGCAACAACAGATTACAAAAATGGCAGCAGATCCCGAAGTCACCATCAATGAACTGTCAAAAAAAGGCCCTGCAATTCCCGATTTAAGTGAGTTCGAGATTTATGTGGTAGTATCACGAAACCAGGAAAATGATGAAAAAATCAACCTGTCGGAACAGTTCTGGACCTCCATCTTCGAATACCAGGGAGCCACGGTATCTTTTAATTCAATTCTTGAGATTTGATTAAAAAACGTTTAACGATCCACCTCTTTTTAAAGGGATGGTTCTTTATAAGTAAATAAAAAAAGGGTAGCCGAGCGACCACCCCTCAACTGGAATTAATGATAAAAAATAAGGGTAATGCAATATTACAAAACGATTAAAGAGTTTTTTATCATTCAAATGGTTAGTTATTAACAACTTATCGTGAATTGAACTGGTATTTGCCTATTAATCAGCAAATTTGAGCAAAACAACACCTGCTTTTCTTTGTTTTTGCATCTTGAAACGAGATAAAAACAATGTTGATAACTTTCGATTATGTATTTGTAAATCAAAAACTTTTATCTACTTTTGCGCCGGATTAATTTTAAGCTGTTGTTATTGATAGCGATGCTGCGGCTTAAACATTGTATAACAAAAAGTTCTTTAAAAAATGTATTTAACATCAGAGAAAAAACAAGAGCTGTTTTCCCAACACGGAAAATCAGCCACCGACACTGGTAGTGCAGAAGGTCAGATTGCTTTGTTTACTTACAGGATCAATCACCTGACTGAACACCTGAAACAAAACAAAAAAGACCACAGCACTCGTCGTGCATTGATTAAACTGGTAGGAAAGCGCAGAAGTCTGCTCGACTACCTAATCAAAAAAGATATTGAACGTTATCGTTCGATTATCAAAGAATTGAACTTACGTAAGTAACTCAATATGAAAGGCAATGCAAATGTGTTGCCTTTCTTTTTTCCAAATTACAAAACCTCACCACCCATTGTAATTTAAATTAAAAAGTTTTTAAAAATTATGGTAAACGCAACAGTTAAAACAATCGAACTTGCCGATGGCAGGACGATTACCATTGAAACCGGGAAGCTGGCAAAACAAGCTGACGGATCGGTAGTGGTACGAATGGGTGACACCATGTTGCTGGCTACGGTTGTTTCAGCCAAAGAAGCCAAAGAAGATGTTGATTTTATGCCGGTATCAGTTGATTATCGTGAGAAATTCTCAGCTGCCGGACGTTTTCCGGGCGGTTTTCTGAAAAGGGAATCACGCCCCAGTGATGAAGAAATCCTTGTTGCACGACTTGTTGACCGTGCGCTTCGTCCGCTTTTCCCCGAAGACTACCACGCAGAAACTGCCGTGATGATCTCATTGATTTCAGCCGGAAAAGATGAAATGCCCGACCAACTGGCAGGATTAGCTGCTTCAGCAGCCATCGCCGTTTCGGACGTTCCATTCACTACACCTATTTCAGAGGTTCGCGTGATTCGCGTAAACGGTGAATTCATTATCAATCCAACTTACCCGCAACTGGCTGAAGCTGACCTCGACATTATGGTAGGTGCATCGCACGACAACATCATGATGGTGGAAGGCGAAATGAAAGAGGTAACAGAAGATGTAATGCTCGAAGCCATCAAAGTAGCTCACGATGAAATTAAAAAGCACTGTAAAGTTCAGGAAGAACTTGCTGCTGAACTGGGAGTTGTAAAACGTGAATACTGCCACGAAAACAACGACGAGGAACTTCGCACCCGTGTAAAAGCTGAGCTTTACGAACAATGTTATGCCATTGCAACGCAGCAGATTACTAACAAAAGCGAACGTTACGGAGCTTTCGAAGCCCTTCGCGACGAATGGATCGAAAAGTTTTCAGCAGAAAATGCTGAAGACGAAGAACTCGACAAAAAAGTTAGTTTGATCAAAAGATACTACCATGATGTAGAAAAAGAAGCCATGCGCCGCATGATCCTTGATGAAGGGAAGCGTCTGGATGGTAGAAAAACCCACGAGATCCGTCCAATTTGGGGAGAAGTGGATTACCTGCCGGGAGCACATGGTTCTTCAATTTTTACCCGTGGTGAAACACAGGCGCTGACATCAGTGACCATGGGAACCAAAATGGATGAAAAAATCATTGATGGTGTTACTGTTCAGGGAAAAGAGAAATTCCTGTTGCACTACAACTTTCCACCATTCAGTGTAGGAGAAGCCAAAGTGCCACGTGGCTTGGGTCGTCGTGAAATTGGTCACGGAAACCTGGCACTTCGTGCGCTGAAAAACATGGTGCCGGATGAATTCCCTTATGTAGTTCGTATTGTTACCGATATTCTTGAATCAAACGGTTCTTCATCGATGGCAACAGTGTGCTCCGGTACAATGGCCATGATGGATTCGGGTATCAAAATGAAAAAACCGGTTTCGGGTATTGCCATGGGTTTGATCACAGATAAAGGTTCTGATAAATTTGCGGTATTGTCTGACATTCTGGGTGACGAAGACCACCTTGGAGACATGGACTTCAAAGTAACGGGTTCTGCCGATGGTATCACTGCTACTCAGATGGATATCAAAGTTGACGGACTTTCATACGAAGTGCTGGCGCAAGCCCTGCAACAAGCCAAAGAAGGCAGAATGCACATTTTAGGCAAGATGATGGAAGTGATTTCTGAACCACGTGAAGATTACAAACCAAATGTACCACGTATCGAAACCATTCAGATTCCAAAAGATATGATCGGTGCGGTAATTGGACCAGGTGGAAAAGTAATCCAGGCCATTCAGGAAGAAACACAAACCGTGATTGTTATCGAAGAAAAAGACGACCTGGGGTATGTTCAAATTTCGGGTGCCGGACTGGAACCGATACAAGCCGCCAAAGCCAAAATAAAAGCAATTACTTCTTTACCTGAGGTGGGCGAAGTGTACAACGGTAAGGTTAAATCGGTAGTATCATTTGGTGCTTTCATTGAAATTATGCCAGGCAAAGAAGCCCTGCTCCACGTCTCGGAAATGGACTGGAACCGGGTGGAAAAAGCTGAAGACTTCTGCAAGGAAGGCGACATGATGGAAGTAAAACTGATCGGGGTAGATGAGAAAACCGGTAAGTTGAAACTTTCGCGTAAAGTACTTCTTCCAAAACCGGAAGGTTACGTTGAACGTCCGCCAAGAGAAAACCGCGGTGGTGGTGACCGTAGAGGTGGAGACCGCAGGGATTTCCGTGGTGGTGACCGTAGAGATGATCGCCGTGGAGGTGACCGTCGCGACAACCGTGGTGGAGACCGCAGGGATTTCCGCCCTCGTCGTGAAGAATAGAACACTGATTCAAAATTATACAAAACGCTCTGTCAACTGGCAGGGCGTTTTTTTATGCCCAAAGCTTTTGGTACATTCGCAGCAAATTATTGCACATGGGAAAGTGGGCTGACAAGATCAACCAGGAAATCGATCAGAAACTGGAAAAAACAAGGGAGCAGGACCTACGTTTTTTTCGTATCGATGAGTTTAAACGGAACATTGGACGAGTAGATGACTTTTCTGCAACTTGTGCCGATTGCAAACGCTTCCAAACCGAAATTGCAGAAGCAGTTAGCTCAATTGAGGAAGCAGTAAAAACACCCGGACGCAAACGTCGTCAATACGATAAATTAATTAGTAAACTTTCAAAACACATTCAAAAAGAACACAAATTTTACCCACCATACTATTTCAGTTATGTGTATGCTTTAATCGGATTGGTTGCTGGTGCAATATTGGGATTCTTTCTTTTCAGCTTAAAACCTGAACTCAAGGTTGAAATGTTTTCAATCGGGATTGCGATCGGACTCGTTCTTTCGTACATTCTTGGAAGCATAAAGGACCGGAAAATTCGTTCAGAAAAAAAACTCATGTAATTTTCAACAATCGAACCCGGTTTTGGAATAAAGCCATTATTTTTGGTTTCTATTTAAAAACCTAAGGGAATTCCATTGAAAAATCGTATGCAATTTCTGGTTATCGAAGGAAATATTGGAGCCGGTAAAACCACGCTCTCGGAAATGATTGCGCAGGAATACAATGCCAAACTGGTACTCGAACAATTTGCCGACAATCCCTTTCTTCCTAAATTTTACAAAGACCAGGAACGCTATTCTTTTCCGCTCGAACTTTCGTTTTTGGCCGACCGTTACAAGCAAATTAAATCGGAAGTTCTCAACCTCGACTTGTTTCACTCATTTATGGTTGCAGATTATTATTTCGCCAAAACCGCCATTTTTGCGCAAAATACCCTGAAAGACGACGAGTACCGTTTATTCCGCCAGATTTTTGATATTGTTTTTGAGTCGATGCCAAAACCCGATTTGTATGTTTATCTTCATGCCGACGTAAATCGCTTGCTGAAAAACATTGCCATGCGTGGCCGGGATTATGAGCAGGAAATAGAACCTGAGTACCTTGATAAAATACAGAAAGGATACTTTGGGTTTCTGAAACAAATCAATTCTTTCCCTATTCTGATTATCGACACAAACAATATCGATTTTGTCCTGAATTCAGAAGATTATGATGCTCTTAAAAATGCCATTTTCAACAATGAATATAAATTAGGCATAACCCGTCTGATATTGTGATAAAAAGAAGCTTTTCAACTTTTAATTCTTAAAAAGCTTTTTATTTTTGTGAACAGATTTACCAATTTAATTCATTCTAAAATATTGTCTTGTTATGAAAAGGATCAACTTTAAACCTTCTATTCTTGTAATTGCAGCTGCAGTTGTACTGTCAGGATGTTCCGGGTTGAACAAAATGAAGAAAAATGCCGACCAGATTAATTTCAAGGTTACACCTGAGGTGTTGGAAGCCCATGCCGGTGAAGTAGATGTGGCGATTACCGGTCGTTTCCCGGAAAAATATTTCAACAAGAAAGTTACTTTAACAGCAACTCCTGTTTTGAAATATGAAAGTGGCGAAACCAAGTACCAACCTGTAACCGTTCAGGGAGAAAGTGTACAAGCGAATAATAAAGTTATTTCGTACAATGGTGGAAGTGTTTCGTACAAAGATGCTACTGCCTTCAGTAAGGATATGTCGAAATCAGAACTTTATGTAAATATCACAGCAGCCCAGGGAAGTAAATCGGTAGATTTTGCACCAATTAAAGTTGCTGACGGTGTAATTGCAACCAGCGAAAAAGTGGTGATGATGCCAAAACCAATTTTGGGTGTGGTTCGTGAAGCCAACAACAGTGGAAAATACGATCCCAGTGTTGATGCATTCCAGCGTGTTGTTCCTGATGAAATGAAGGCTGACATCATGTACCTCATCAACCGTTCGAATGTTAGAAAAGAAGAAACCGAGAAAAGCAGTGTAAAAGATCTGGAAGCTTATACCAAGAAAGCAAGCGATGATTCACGCGTAGATTTAAAAGACGTGGAGATTTCGGCATATGCATCTCCTGACGGGAGCATTGATCTGAACACTGAACTAGCTGCTGAAAGGAAAAATACTTCTTCTGCATTTTTGGCTAAAAAACTGAAAGAAGCCGGTGTGGATATTGAACTGAAAACAAAATATACTCCGGAAGACTGGGAAGGGTTCAAGGAAAAAATGGAACAGTCAAACATCCAGGATAAAGAATTAATCCTGCGCGTACTTTCCATGTATAACGATCCTGAAGTTCGCGAACGCGAAATTCGTAACCTGAGCGAAACTTTTACCGAAGTAGCTGATGAAATTCTTCCACAATTGCGTCGTGCAAAAATGGTTACCAGTGTTGACCTGATTGGTAAAACTGACGAAGAACTGAAAGCAGCAGCGATGGATGATCCTGCATCATTAAACGAAGCTGAATTGCTTTATGCAGCCACTTTATTTTCTGACTTAAATGACCAGCTTACCGTTTACAAATCATTTGTAAAAGTATATCCAAACGATTGGAGAGGTCCGAACAATGTAGGTTATGTTTTGGCAAAGCAATTTAAATATGCCGATGCAAAACCAAACTTCGAAAAAGCTGAAAGCCTGAAAAACAATGAACCTGTGGTTAAAAATAACCTGGGTGCCATTGCTTTAACAGAAGGCGATGTTGCCAAAGCTGAAGGATTGTTAGGCGCAGCTGCCGGAAGCGGTGAAGAAGTAAATTACAACCTGGGTCTGGTAAGTATTAAGAAAGCTGAATATGACAAAGCAGTTCGTTATTTCAGTAAATATTCAGATCCAAATAGTGGCCTTGCAAAATTACTTGCCGGCGACAATAATGGCGCTTTAAAAGATCTGGAAGCTTGTGAAATTCCTAACTGTTACATGTCGGAATATTTTAAAGCAGTTGTGGGTGCACGTACCGCAAAAGACAACCTCCTGTTCGAAAGTCTGAAAACAGCTTGCGACATCAATCCTAAATTGAAAGATGTTGCAAAAGTAGATATGGAATTTGCCAAGTATTTTAACGATCCTAAATTCAAAGCGATTGTAGACTAACAGACAAAAAAAATACAATACAGGGCAGCCAGATTGGCTGCCCTTTTTATTTTTCGCTGGCCGCAACCTTTCCCCTATTTATTTCATCTAAAACACATGATTGCAATTCGCCGGATTTATATTATTGCCTGTTTGTTGACTGTCTTTCTACCGCAACGCTCAGTGGCGCAATATTCTGTTTTAGGAAGAACAAGCAATCTTGCCACAGGTTATCCGGTATCCGATGTTACCATCTTTCACAAACGTTCAGGCGCAGAAATCTCCTCCGACAGCAACGGAGCTTTTATTCTGGATATCGATAATTCGGTTAAAAAGACTGATTTCCAGATTGTATTTAACATGTTTTTTGCTCCGCCCGGTGAAAATGTATCGCTGCAATTATTTACAACTGACGGCAAAATAATCCTTACATCCGGACAACTTGGAAAAGGCGGAACCTATCTTCTCCCCTTTTTGAAACCAGGTGTTTATATTCTTCGGATCAATTCCGGTCAGGGAAATGAATCTGTCAAATTATTGTCTTCAGGAAATGAATTTACGCTTCTAAACGACCAAAAATCTGCCCAAAATGGAGACCTGAATGACACCCTTGTATTTTCGAAAGAAGGCTATTACAGCAGCCATGTTATTATTCCGCGAAAAGACACAATCATTCATGTAAAGCTTTTATCCAAATCAGAAAATGACCTGGATTATTTAAACGGCCTCCCGGATTACAATGCCTATTTCCTTTTACAAAGCAGTCCGTTTGTGACTAACCAGGGCGAGGTTGAATCAGTGAAATTTATTTACGACGAGAGCACCAACCGCATGTATTACATGAATAGTAAACGCTATCAGTTTCATTACTTTTTCGCTGAACAGTTTCTGGGCTACTACAAAGGCATCTATCATTTTAATATGACCCAGTACACCAGTTCCAGCGAACGTTATCTCTATCCGGGAGAATTGAATTATTATAAATCCCTAAATAAATATGCCCTTCGGTTTTATGCTGGCGACGAGATACAATGTCAGAAAATACGGGAGGTTTTCGACAAAATAATTGCTACATCTTATTTAAAAGGAAAACTCTTTCTTTATCCGAATAATCCGGAATGGGAAGAGTGTGCAAATGTTCCGGTAATTACTTCTGAAGAATTGTATGAAGGACAAAATTACCAGGCACTGAATTTGGCAGAAGGTTTTGGATATCTTCGTAAAGTATTTATCGATGAGCTGAATACAACATACCTGGGGAAACACGATATCATTGTATTAAACGGAATCCCAAACGATGTTTCCGTAGTAGCCGGAATTATTACCACTGAATTTCAGACGCCGCTCAGCCACATCAATATTCTCAGCCACAACCGCGGAACCCCTAACATGGCTCTGCGTGATGGCTGGACCAACATAAAACTCGATTCACTGATGGGACAGCTGGTTTATTTGAAAGTGGAAGCCGATTCGTTTGTCATACGAAAAGCTGACATTAGCGAAGCAACTGTTTTCTGGAATCAAAATGAGCCACACTCTGTTACAATACTTGAAAAGGATGAAAATACTTCCGGCTTGATCGATTTAAATACAGTTGGGTATTCCAATGTAAATCTGATTGGCGGAAAAGCGGCCAATTTTGCCGAATTATTAAAGCTTAAAAATCCCAAAATACCGACCCCCGAAAATCCATTTGCTATCCCGTTTTACTATTACGATCAACACATTAAAAACAATCATATTCAATCTTTTATCGAAGAGTTACTTGCGGATGACACTTTTAAGAATGACCAGGAATACCGGAAACAGAAACTGGAAGAATTACGAAATAAGATCATCGAAGCACCAATCGATCCGGCACTGGTTGAAATGGTAAAAAACAGGATCGGGAACTTTAGCGATTTTGAAGCCTATCGGTTCCGTTCTTCAACCAATGCCGAAGACCTTGAATATTTTTCGGGCGCCGGTTTGTACGATTCCTATTCTGCAAAAAAAGACCACGAAACAAAAACCATCGAAAATGCCATTAAAAAAGTGTGGGCCAGTTTGTGGAATTTCAGGGCTTTCGAAGAACGCGAATACTACAAAATCGATCACCTTTCAACGGCGATGGGAATTCTCGTACACCGTTCTTTTCCAAACGAAGATGCCAACGGAGTGGTCATCACCAAAAACCTGTACAATGTAAATCCCGGATTCATTGTAAATGTTCAGTTTAAAGAATACAGCATCGTTTTCCCTGAACCCGGTGTTTTGCACGACCAGTTGATTCTTTATACCTATTCGCTGGACCAGTCCCGCAATTTCACTATCGAATATTTATCACATTCAAACATCGAAGAATTTGAAGGACAAACTGTTTTAACCGACGATGAATTATACGAGCTTGGCGCTTACTGCCTGCAAATCAAAGAATATTTTTTCACCAGGGTTCCACATTCCTGTAACTGCCTGTTCGATAACTTCGGACTGGACATCGAATTTAAAATCGATTCGCCAAATGGAAAAAGAAAACTGTATATCAAACAAGTACGTTTATACAATTGAAGTTTATAAGAAAAGTCCTTTTTTATCTTCTGAATAAACCCTATTTTCCGTCAAAATAATTGCACTATTATGAAAAATATCAATACATACATTGAAGAAAACAAAGACCGTTTTCTGGAGGAGTTATTTGGACTTATCAGGATTCCTTCGATCAGTTCTATCAAGAGTCATAAACCTGATATGTACAAAGCTGCAGAATACTGGAAGAACATCCTTCTTTCGGCTGGTGCCGACAAAGCAGAAATATATGAAACCAAAGGCAACCCGGTTACTTATGGTGAAAAGATCATTGATCCGGCACTTCCAACCGTACTTGTTTACGCCCACATGGATGTGATGCCGGTTGACCCGATTGAAAAATGGACTTCAGATCCATTTGAACCGGAAATCCGTGATGGTAAAATCTGGGCACGCGGTGCCGACGACGACAAAGGTCAGAGTATGATGCATGCCAAAGCTTTTGAGCTGATGGTGAAAACCAACACGCTGCCCTGCAATGTAAAATTCATGATCGAGGGTGAAGAAGAAGTAGGATCTCCCAATCTTCCGGCATGGTGTAAAGAAAACAAGGAAATGCTGAAAGCTGATGTAATCCTGGTTTCCGATACTTCGATGATAGCTCCCGATATACCATCCATCACCACAGGTTTACGTGGACTGGCTTATTGGCAGGTAGAAGTTACCGGCCCCAGCCGTGACCTGCATTCAGGTTTGTTTGGTGGTGCGGTTGCCAATCCAATTAACGTCCTGTCATCAATGATAACAAAGATGGTGGATGAGAACGGACGAATTACCATCCCTGGTTTTTACGACGATGTACTTGAAGTTTCTGCAGAAGAAAGAGCATTGTTGGCAAAAGCCCCTTTTGATGTGGAAGGATACAAAAAAGCTATCAACGTGGAAGAGCTGACCGGTGAAAAAGGTTACTCTCCAAGCGAGCACACCGGAATCCGCCCTTCGTTTGATGTGTGTGGAATATGGGGAGGTTACACCGGAGAAGGAGCAAAAACAGTACTGCCATCAAAGGCATTTGCCAAAATATCATCGCGATTGGTACCTAACCAGGACCATGAAAAGATTGCCGTTCTTTTTAAAGAGCACTTTGAAAGCATCGCCCCAAAATCGGTGAAAGTAGAAGTAACTTCGCTTCACGGAGGCCCCGGTTATGTTTGTCCGATCGATATTTCGGCATACCAGGCAGCTGAAAAAGCTTATACCGATGTGTATGGCAAACAACCGGTACCGGTTCGTTCAGGCGGAAGTATTCCAATTATTTCAGCTTTTGAACAGATACTGGGAATTAAATCAGTATTGATGGGATTTGGTCTTGAATCGGATGCCATCCACTCACCCAACGAGAACTATCCGCTTGAACAGTTCTTCAATGGAATTCGGACTATTCCACTTTTCTACAAATATTTTGTGGAATTGAATAAATAGTTAAAACTGCACGAAACCGTCCTTTGAAAAAGGGGCGGTTTTTTTATTGCTTTATTAAGTCCAGGTACATCAGTTCGACATTTTTCCACTGGCCAGCCATGGGTGTCAAAGCAATTACCTGATCACCTGCTTCGCTGATTTCTATTTCTCCAAGACTAATCACATCAAAATTCTCGCCGGTTGCCTGAATTTCAGCAGGCTGATTTACAGAACCAAATACTATATTCAACCTATTGGGCTCATCGGCTCTAACCAAGGCTTCCAACTTGTACATTCCGGCTTCCGACGCATTGAACATCCATTCAACTCTCGCATTTGCATCAACCCAGTTTGTTATCATCGACTTTTCTCCTGAACCTTTTACCACAGCGTGTTCACCGTAGCCCGGGTTGTGAATATCTGCAAAATCAGCAGGCAGCAGAATACTTCCCTCTTTTAATTGTGGCATATTACTGATCACTTCCACCGGACCTCGGGTTTTAACAACTACAACTGTGTTGATCTCGTTAAAAATTACTGATGGAGCATGAATGTTCACATCGTCTCCGTCGTACTTCCAGGCAAAATGCTGACCTGGATTGGAAAGCAGGTAAACATCCTGGACTTTGGCTTTAAATCCAGGAACGGTTAGCATACCATTTTTAGGCCAATCGAAAACATGCAGATAATAATTGGTTCCGCCTTTCACTTTTTTAACCGTGCAGCGCCCCCATGGTAATTTAAAGAAAGGGCTTGCAGAAGTTCCGTAAATGGATTCTCCGTTAAGTTGCATCCACCCCCCAATTTCTTTTAGGCGTTCAATACTTGGTTCCGGAATCTTACCCTCAGCGGTGGGTCCGACATTCAACAGTAGATTGCCTCCCTTACTTGCAATATCTACCAACATCTTTACCAGGTCTTCCCCTGATTTCCATTTATTATCGTACCATTTATAACCCCAGCTTGTGTTCATGGTCATACACACTTCCCAGTCGTAATCAAGCCCGGTTGGCGGAACGTGTTGCTCGGGAGTAGAAAAATCGCCAGGCCAAGGGCCATACAAACGATTGTTTGTAATCAAATCAGGATAATTATTCACCTCATTCTGCAAAGTTTGAGCCGCTTCTTCAGTCATGCCCCACGGTGTATCCCACCAAAGAATATCAAGGCCACCGTAATTTTCAAGTAATTCTTTTACCTGCGGCAAGGCCTTTCCGTTAATATAATTCATCAGCGAGTCCCTTTTCATTTCCGGATCCCAGTGCGGCACTCCTTTATCACTGTTTCGAAACGTACCACCGGGTTCGTGCCAGTCCTGTGCCTGAGAATAATAAAACCCCAACCGCATGTCGTATTTTTTGCAGGCTTCGGCCAGTTCCTTCAGTGGATCACGGTCAAAAGGTGTGGCATCCACAATGTTGTATTTACTTGCTTTCGACTGAAACATAGCAAAACCATCGTGATGTTTCGAGGTGATAACAATGTATTTCATTCCAGCATACTTTGCCAGCTTTACCCATTCTTCGGCGTTAAATTTTACCGGATTGAAAGTTTCAGCCAGTTTCTCATATTCTTTTACAGGGATTTTAGCGTTGTTCATAATCCACTCACTGATTCCGGGAATTCGTTCACCTTTCCACTCACCAGCCGGTTCGGCATACAAGCCCCAGTGAATAAACATTCCAAAACGGGCATCTCTCCACCACTCCATTTTCTGGTCGTGTTTCAATGTTGCCTTGTCTTTCTCAGGTTGTTTTGTTTGTGGTTGACAGGATAATAATGCCAAAAGAATTCCGATGATATAAATGAACTTTTGCATGCTGGTAAAATTTAGGCTTGATAAGTAACAAGTATTCGATTTTCAAATAAAATTACAAAAACCAACCAGTTCGTTTTACCTGAATCACAAAAAAGATTTTAGCCGAATGAGGTACATCGGCAAAAGGGAAAGATAAAATATCAGAAATTAACAGTGCCCTTTGGCACAAGGACTGTTCGTAATAAAAAAACCTAAAAAAGTACCCACCAGAATACTTTGCACCACTTCGCCGCGAGGTATTACATCCATGTGCATTCCTTCAGTAAAATAATAAAACAAAAAGCCGGCAACTGCCCCGATTAACATGTAGATCGCTGTTTTTCGCGTATGTGGATTCCTGATCTTTCGTTGCAGCCAGCTGCCGTCTTCTTTTATTTCAAGTTTTTTGAATTCCATTTCAAGTATCTAAATAGTTAGATACAAAGATATGAATTTCATTTAATCCTGAATGGAAATGGATTTTGAATGGAGCCAAAATAAGATTTAAGAAACTTTCTTTGTTATCAGCTCTCCATCTTCCATAATTACATCGTAAGAATAACCTGCTCCAAAGTCTTTGTTCAGAGTAAGTTTGCCTTTAAAGGTTACTTCGTCTCCCACTTTCACATCAGCCTGGGTTGTAATTGTCAGATCAAAATTACCACCATCGGCAGTTCCATCCTGGATATGAACCCAGTTTTTACCCATCACCTGATTATTCACTTTTACCACTGCTCCACGAATTTCAAA
The DNA here is from genome assembly GCA_035399765.1 of Draconibacterium sp. GTDB lineage: Bacteria > Bacteroidota > Bacteroidia > Bacteroidales > Prolixibacteraceae > Draconibacterium. The sequence goes on from DAOPJR010000010.1 coordinate 25,627, forward strand.
CTCTTTTCCAGCATAATCATTCCTGTTAGAATATACATCAGCAATCGTAAGTTCACCTTCGGGTTTGGCAATTTCAACTTCAGCATCTGAAGCAGCCACTTTACCCGAATGAGCCGACATAGCGCCACCTTCCGTTGAACTGCCACCCATAGCTGCCGGAGCAGATGCCAGAGGAGTTTTGCTAATCTGGTTTACGAAATAGATCTCATCGAAAGTACGGTCGATCTCTTTACTGTGAAAGTCGTTCATTTGCAAAGCGCTGTCGTAATAATATACATCACCTTTATTCACATCCTGTTTGCTCACAGCCACCCAGCGATCCATCATATTTTCTTTCACTTTCAAATATGTATAAGAATTTCCCTGAATGACATCGGTTACTTCGAATACTTTCTGGTTGGGTTGAATCACACTCTGCGCCTGCTGCGGATTTTTATTTTGAACACACGAAGAAAATCCCCCCACTAAAATCACAAATAATAGAATTCTCAATTTGTACATAATCATTTATTTAAGTTTCATTTAAAATCTATATTTCAGGTTCAAATATAATCGGTTAAACCATTCTTTCTGCTGAAAGGTTGCTTCATAATTAACAGACAGGTAAAAACTTTTGTTGAACTGATATGAAAAATCAATTTCACCAATATTCTGTATCAACTCAGTAACCGTGTTAGTGTATTTAAAATTCACCCGGCGATAATACAAGGTTGTATACATTTTACCTTTGAAAAAATCTTTCGATAATCTTGCTCCGTAAATCTGCCCGTCGAGATAAGCCGTTTGCATCAAATTGGCCGAAATATTAAACGAGGCATCAATTCCCGGAACTTTTGACCAGGTTACAAATCCATTTGCTGTTCTTGTAGGGCGCGGATCGTTTTCTGAAAATCGCGTACTTCCTGTCAGACCAACCAGCCAGTAATTTACCGGTCGGTAATTCACCCGAAGCCTGATTCCCTGCCGGCTGGCCTGCTGTAAAATCTCGTCGGCATAATTTCTGAAAGTTTCGTAGTAGATCACATTTCTACGGTTATCATACGAACCCGACAAAGACAATTTTTTTGAAGCCCGGTAATTCAAACTTAAATACAATCCAGTCAGGCTCACCGAATTTGACGGGATTCCATTTTCAAGCTTATACAAATCGAGTTCGAGCGATGAAAACAAAGTCAGATTCTTTACGATTGAATTGGTGTGCTGAAAATACACAAAACGGCGGTCGATGCTTCCTTTGTTTCGCTGCTCAAAAAATGCAAGGCTGGTTTTAACAAAACCGTTTTTTACTTTCTGACCGTGCCCGAAATAGGCACCGTACTCGAATAAATTAAAATTGAATCCATAGTCTTCATAATCGGGACGTGAACCCGCTACCAAACCGGCAAACATGTTTCCAAATCCATATTCAAACATCACACCATCAACGGCTCCCACGTTTGCAACATTCGGGTTGATGGTTCGTCCAAGCCACACAGCACTTTTTTCATTTACTTCGTATTTTAACGACAGGTCATAAACTTTTAACCCGTTATTCAGATTCTCTTTAATTACATCCCACTCATTCAATTTGTGAGTAAATGACAAATAAGTTTCGAGGGATAATTTTGAGTTACCAACATTCGATAGGATCGAAGAAAAAGTATATCTGAAACGATGCGAATCAGTTCCCTGATTGGAAAAGTTGGAATAGGAAGAAACCGATAATCGCCCCGAAAAATCCTGCAAATTCTTTTGTTGTGAGATTTGCTCACGTGTGGTAATTATCTGCTGATTTAAATCTTTATCCGGTGTATCCTGTACTTCAGGAATGACTTCCTGAGCCTGCTTCTTTTTTACTTTATGAAGAATTACATCATCAACCTGAACGACCTGATCGTTGACAGAAGTACAAAGACAGGATATGGAAGAGTGATGCTGAACCAGCAAAACAGGAATTAATTTCTCATCCGCACGGATAAATAAAGTATCTCCATTCTCAATTCCTTCGGTTGATTCAAACTTCACATAAATACTGGTTCCGGAAATGTAAGATACTGCTCCTGCCACGACATCACTGCTTTCCTGTGCCTGACTTCTGAAGGAACTCCAGCAAACAAGCAAAAGCAGAATCAAAAGATTTCTATATTTCATTTGTCTAATCTCTTCCATCGGGGTGACAAGTATAACAACTGGTGGCTGAATAGACATAATTATTTACATCACCATGATGTCCATCAGTGTTCGCCTGACTATGTTCATGACAAGAAATACAGGTAAAAACAGCATAGTTTGTATTGTCGGTATGACAGGTAGCACAAGAATTCCAGGTACCACTGTGTTTGCCACTATATATTGGAAAATATTGTCCATCATGATCGAAAGTTGCTGATGACCAAGCGTTCTCGGTGTGACAGGCGTCGCAGTCAGTTGGGAAGCCTGCGGCAGCGTGTGCCGGATCTTTGGTATTGTTATAATCGGCAGAATGGCATCCGTAACAACTATTCGGTGTGCTGACGTAATTCCCGTTATGACACAAATAACAATTATTTGAAATGGTTAAGTGCGCACCATTCAAAGCATAATAATCGTTGTGATTTGGAAATTTTGCAGGTTCCCATCCCGGATTTGTGGTATGACACAAGTCACAGCTGTTTGATAATCCTAGAGAACTGTGCGATGGATTGGAAGTCGAATTATAATTATTCGTGTGACAGGAACTGCACAACATAGACGTTCCTACGTATCCGTTTGTGTGACAGGCCGAACATTCGGTTGAAATATGTGCACCGCTTAACGGGAAATTAGTTGCATTGTGATCGAAATTGGCTGCATCCCAGCTATTTACCGTATGGCAAGTCAAACACTGAGTTGGATAATTTTGTGCCAGATGGTTTGGTGCACTATTGTAATTGGCCTGGTGGCAACTAATACATTCCGGACTGGCAGCTGTGGTGGTTCCAATGTGGCACTCAGCACACTGTTTCCCTGAATGCCCCCCACTTAACTCAAATCCTGTAGTAACCAGGTGATCAAATTGCGATGGTATCCAGACTGAAGTGGTGTGACATGTTTCACAATCGGTAGATATTCCGGCAGTAGTGTGTACCGGATTCTGAGCTGCATTATAATTATCAGTATGACAGGCACTGCAATTCATTGGCGTTCCGGCATATCCATTCGTATGGCAGGCAGAACATTCGGTTGCAATATGTGCACCGGTTAACGGAAAGTTAGTCGCATTGTGATCAAAATTAGCCGCATCCCAGCTATTTACGGTATGACAATTCAAACATTGTGTAGGATAATTCTGCACAAGATGGTTTGGTGCACTGTTGTAATTTGCCTGGTGACAGCTGATGCATTCGGGACTCGCAGCAGAAGTAGTTCCAATGTGGCATTCTGCACATTGTTTCCCTGAATGACCTCCAATTAATCCAAATCCGGTAGTAACCAAATGATCAAATTGCGAAGGAATCCATCCTGTTTCTGTATGACAGGTTTGACACTCGGTTGAAATACCTGCGCTTATATGATTTGGATTAGCTGCCTGATTATAATTACTCGTATGACAACTGGCACAGGCGTTTGATGTTCCTGCATAACCATTGGTGTGGCAACTCAGACAATTTGTACTGGTATGTGCCCCTTTTAAAGGAAATCCGGTTGCATCATGGTTAAAAGCACCTTCTCCACTTCCTGCCGGATGACAGGCATAACATGCCTGACTATTGTATGAATAGCCACTAATTCCACGGTGTTCGTTATCCATTTCACTTTGGTTGTGTTCATGGCATGTTGTACAAGAAAAAGTAGCATACGATTCAGGTTGAGTGTGACAAGCTGTACAATTCTCCCATTCACCACGGTGAGCTCCTGAATAAATCGGGAAATAAAACTCGTCATGAATGTCAAATTTGGCCGGTTTCCAATCAGGATCAGTTGTATGACAATCGGTACAAGTAGTTGTAAAACCTGCATTCTGATGAGATGGATTGGTAGCAGCTGCAAAATCACTCTGATGGCAACTGAAACAGTCAGGGGAAATGGGTTCGAAAACTCCTGAAGTGTGACAGGTTGCACAATCAATCATTCCATGACCCTTTGTAAGAGGGAAGAAATCATGATTAAATCCTTGTGAACTCCACGAAAATGCATCAATCTTGTGACATTCGATACAATCAGTTGATAATCCTGCCTGCTGGTGATTTGGATTGGCAGTAGCCTGGTAATCTGGCAAATGACAGTCCACGCATTCCACTCCCAGAGGTTGAAATTCAAGTCTGGATGCCGAGGTATGACAAGAAGCACAATCGGCTGTATTATGCGCACCTAATAAAGGGAAGCGACTTGCCTGATGAATTTCAGTAATATTTGATACAAGCCAGGAATTTGGGTCATGACAACGCGCGCAGTCCAAACCAACCGTACTGTTATGCATGTCGGTGTGACAACTTACACATGTGGTTTGAGCGTCAGAGAATACCAGCGTGGTATGGCAGTCTTTGCAGTCGGTGAACCGATGCTGGCCTTCCAGTTTAAAAGAGGTCTTATTGTGATCAAACTTCGCAGTGGTAGCCGAAAAAGTCCATCCTTCTGTTGTGTGGCAATCCAGACAATCGAAAGATAATTTATCTCCGTGTGGATTATCCTGGGCACTGAGCATTAGCCCCCAAAACAACAGGCTTAATATTAATGACAACTTGCGCATGATATATCTTCAAATTTGTAAACTACATAGTTCCGGATCAGATGGTCGGTGGTTTTGTGGCACGCAATACATTGCAGGCCCTGGTGTTTCCCATCGAGTTTGAACCGCGCATTATCATGATTGAATTTATCTGGCGACCAGTTATTAAAAGTGTGGCAACGCCCGCAATCATTTTTTCCGAGTACTTCAAATTGCTTGAAATGGGTGTCTTCGTGACAGTTTTCGCAACTCGATGCCAGGTTGGCAAATTGTTGTTTTACTGCGCCGTCAGCTTCCTTGAAATGACACTCGCGACAGGTTGCCTGCGCATGTTTTCCCAGCAGCTGAAATTTGGTAAGATTATGATCAAATGAAACTTGGTTCCAGGTTTCTACTGAATGACAGGATTTACAATCCGATTGAGGCATGTACTTGTCATCCATTACGTTTTTATGGATATTTTCGTGACAATCGATACAACGATGATCAGGAACACTGAAATTCCACTTCTCTCCCGTTTTGTGGCAAGCCAGACACGGTGTGGCCATGTGTGCACCTTCCAACGCGAATTCAGTTTGATTGTGTTTTTCCAGTGTAAATGAAGAAGTAGTGAAACCGTTTACTGTATGACACTCGCTGCAGTCGGGCGAAACACCATTTTTCCGGAACTGGCCTTCGTGATAATCGCTATGGCAGTCAGTACATTTTTTAAAGCGGATCGTTTTGGTATAATTTCCACTGGTATGGCACTCCTTACAATCTACTTTCAGGTGCATTCCAAGTAGCGGATAATCGGTTTGAGTGTGATTAAAGTTACTACTTGTATTGGCAGTTTTAAACGAGAATTCGTTGTGGCATTTGGTGCAGTCATTCCCGAATTTATTTTGGTGAACATCTTCATGACAACTGGTACAGTTTACAAAAGCTACACCCGCAAATTCCTGAAATTCTTTCCCATTCTTCACGGTTTTAATATGGCATTTGGCACAGTCAACCTGCTGATGTTTGCCAATCAGTTTGAAATCCGTTTTTGAGTGATCGAATCCGGTTGCCGGTTTAAATGCATTCTGGTTATGACAGGACGTACAGTTTTTAGAAAGTGTATTTTGATGTACATCCACATGGCATGACAAGCATTCAGTTCCCATACCAAGAAAAGTATGAGCCTCTTTTTTCTGAGAAACCTGTTTTACAATCAAATCAGGTTTGTGGCAATCGTTGCATTTTAAAGTAGCATGTTTCCCTTCCAGTTTGAAACCAGCCAGGTTATGATCAAATTTATCCTCGTCGAAACGAACGATTTTAAAATCACGGCCAAAATGTTCGCCATGACACTCGGCACACCTTTTACCTTTTACTTCTTCGGAAGCATGATAACCTTTATTTTGATCGATCAGAGATTTAATCTCAGTATGACAGGCCAAACATTTTGAAGTCGTTTCCTTTTCACCCAACACATGGCATTTAGTACAGTTAGTCAAGCCTTCCAGATTGGCGTGTGCTTGAGTTAGGTCGCCGGGTGAAATCTGGGCATAAATATGCTGATTCATAGCAAAAACAGTGAACAGCAATATCATGTATTTCAGGCTCCTTATCATCCGGTTTTAATCTGTTAGTGTTTAAGAATGGCTTCACCAAACTTTGTTGTAATCTGAATTCCTGCATTTTTCAAGAAATCAGTGGGTAACTCTCCTCCGGCAAAAATGTACACCAAATCGTTTGGTAGTGTACGAAGTTCGTTTTCTCCGATTGTTAATGACACCTGCTTCTCTTCAATGGAATCGACGTTTGAATTCAGGATTAACTCCAAAGTATTTTCACTTACGGCTTTTTCCAGATTTTGTTTATTCTTTGTTTTCAGTCGTGAAAAGGTATCCTTACGATACGAGAGTGTGACCTTATTTTGCGGTGCAAGCAAAAGCGCCGATTCGATGGCTGAATCGCCACCGCCAACCACCAAAATATTTTTTTCTGATATCAACTCGGGTTCCAGCAGACGGTAAAAAACCTTGTGCAGATCTTCTCCCGGAACATTCAATTTGCGTGGAGTTCCTCTTCTTCCAATCGTCAGTAAAACACGTAAAGTGTTAAATTTTTCTCCATTGCTACATTCAACTTCAAACCCATCTTCATTCTTCACAATACGATCCACTTTTCGGTGTTCAAGAATGCTGATTTCGTTTTTTGTAAGGACAGTATTCCAAAGTTCCAGCAGTTCGGTTTTGCTGGTTTCGTATAATTTTACTTTTCCGTGCAATGGAAGGTCCATTGGATTCGTCATTACAATTTTTGCTCTTGGAAAAGTATACACCGTTCCTCCCAGAGAATCCTGTTCCAGGGTGAGTGTGCGAAGTTTCAGCCTTTTGGCTTCCAGTGTGGCCGAAATCCCTGCAGGTCCGGCTCCAACTACCACTAAATCGTATGTGTTTTTATGATTTTGGTTGATCCCTTTTGCCAGGTTATTCACCGCTTGTCTTCCCTGTTCAACCGCGTTCTTTATTAAACCCATACCGCCCATTTCTCCCGCGATGGAGATTCCTTTCACATTGGTTTCGAAATACTGGTTAACATGCGGAAGATCAACTCCCCTTTTTTCCGTTCCGATAAATAATGAAATAGCTTGAGTTGGGCAGGCATGAAAACAGGCACCGTGACCTACACACCTACTTGCATTAATAACCGTGGCTTTCCCGTTTCTGATTCCCAAAATGTCGTGTTCCGGGCAGGCCCGAATGCAGGCTCCGCTTTGAATACAGGAATTGACATCCACTACAGGATGAAGAGAAACAGGTTCGTGCAATCCTTCTTCTTTCGCAATCTTTATCTTCTCTTCTACTCTTTTAGATTCTGTTCTGAGTTTTCGAATATAGATATAAATAACTCCAACCAGGAAAATGGTAACAGCGCCATAAATCAATATGCTTTCTAAAGAGCTTTCCATATCTAAAAAATCCATTTGTAACCAAAGAGTGCGGCAACTACAACGTGTACTACCATAATCACCAACATGATCAGTGCAAAAGGTAGGTGTGCCACATGCCAGTAACGAAGAAAATTTTGCATGGACGAAAGCCAGGCTATTCTCCGGTTCAGAACGATCTTTGATTTAAAAATCCCGACAGCATTTCGCAGGTTTTTACCTCGTATATTTTGTTGTTTTAAATCTTTCCTGAAATGATTAACCAACTGCCGTTCAAAAATGAAACGCCTGACAATTCGTACCAGGTAATTGTTTCCCTGACCTCCTGAATTGCTAATCAGCATTTCATTGGACTGAATTAATATTTCGGGTTGAATTTCAAATTGCTCTTTTAAACGGGAAAAAAGGTCTGTTTCAATGTTGTTCAAATCATTTAAACTCATTTCACGGCCTTCAATGGTTCTGGGAATTTGCAGGTAAATAAATCGTCCGATTACCCCACTCAAAACTACGGCTACCATGCTCCAGAAACTCACTGCCACAAGGCCACCAAACTTAAAAGAAGTATGAAAAAGAACCAGGATTGGTCCCAGTGTACACAGAAAAATATGAAATTCGAGCCAGTGTTTCAGAATTCCAATACGTGAAAAACGACGTACTCTTTTACGAAGCATGTAAACCGAAACGCCTACTACCATCATTAACGATCCGAGTATTCCCAAACCATGCCCAATAAAACCACTTGGTTTTAGCAATTCATTTTGATCATGAAAATGTCTGTCAACCAGACCGGTGATATAATAATCAGCCCCGTAAAATGAAAGAAACACAAAAACCGATACCGTAATCAAAATCAGTGAATACAGGAATATTCTATGTGCCAGACGTCCCATCAAAATTGGTTTGCTTTAGGTTTATGCCTTAAATGTACGTATATAATTATATCTATATACGGAATGAAAGCCAAATTTAGTATTTAAACCAAAAGTCTAATCTTCACAATTTAAGCACAATACATGTAACAAGCATCATAAATACAAACCAATGTTCACCCAATTGCAAAATAGTGCCAGCCACAGAAACATTTCAGGATTTTAATTCAGAAAATCTAAACACAAATAATTTTCTGTTAAAAAGAATTAATTGCTAACCAAAACCGGGAGGTCATCATCCCATTGAATTTTATTCAGCTCCATCATGAGTGAATCTTTGAACGGAACAAAGCGTGCCATGTTTTCCTCTTTTACCGGTTCAACAGGTGGTGCCTTTACTTTCAAAGGATCGACATAATTTCCGTTTTTCTGTACCCTGAAATCGAGGTGAGGCCCTGAAGCCAAACCAGTCATTCCCACATATCCAATTACCTGGCCTTGTTTGACGCGGGTGCCGGTGCTAATTCCCTTTGCATATCCCGACAAGTGCATGTAGGTTGTAGTATAAACCGAATTGTGTTTAATCTTCAGGTAATTTCCACCACCATTTTTTTGATAGGCTTTGGCAACTACTGTTCCGTCGCCAATACTCATTACCGGTGTTCCTTTGGGTGCCGCGTAATCCACGCCATGGTGCGGACGTCGGATACGTAACACAGGATGCATCCTACTATTGGAGAAACGGGAACTGATACGCGAGAATTGCAAGGGTGCTTTCAGAAATGCTTTCCGTAAACTTTGTCCTTTGTCATCAAAATAATCCGCACGTTCATCCTGATCAAATAAAAAAGCATAGGTTGGCTCGCCGTAATGTTCAAACTCAGAGGCATATATCTCACCAATCCCGATAGATACTGAATCCACAAACAATTCGTCGTAAATTACACGAAAACGATCTCCTTTCTGAATGCCAAAGAAATCGATGGTCCATGCATAAATATCAGAAAGTTCCAATGCCAGCACCGGATCGAGCTGATTATCAATCATTGTATTCCAAAGCGATGTTTCCACCACACCACTTGCTGTCCGTAATCTGGTCTTCACTTCTTTGCTACCCTGGTAAATACCGAGCGTATCAGTAAGTTCGAAAATGGTATAATCAACCGGAGAATTCTCATAAACAAAGTATTTGGGTTGATTTAATGTATCGCTTGTAGAAAAAATGGCATAATTCTCTCCACTTTTAATTTTTCGTACATCAAATACCGTCCTCGACTTTTTAGCTAACTGATCGATGGTGGCCATACTAACGCCTTTATCGTTGAGTATTTGGCTGAGATACTGGTTATTCTTAACCTTCCCGTATTCAATTTGGAAAGAATCTACCGGTAATCCATACTTCAGAATAGGGTCCTTTATAGTAATCAGGGTGTCCTGTTCACTTATATCTTCCTTTTGCGGCGATTGATGAGTACACGAAAATTGTACCCCAAACAAGATAATCCCCAGCATCACCAATGCTATTTTCAAAAAGTTCCTCATCCGTTATAATCATTTTTTTAAAGGCAACAGATGTAATTCGCATGGATTACATCAATCTTCCTATTGATAATTATTTTGCCATGCTCGTTTCATTAACGACAAAAATAGAAAAACTGTTTAAAATGAAATTTAGTACCCGGAAAAGGTAGAAAGCTTTTTGAAAAAAACAGCAACCGAATATTTTATAACCTGATCTTGTCAAATCCCTGTCCATACACTCCCATTACGCTCCCCATAGAAATAAAAGCATCGGGATCAATGTGTTTGATGTGACGGAATACATCACTGGTTTCTTTTTTGCGCATGACCGACATGATCACTTTTATATTATCTTTTGTATACCAGCCCGATCCGTCAAGAAGGGTTACTCCACGGGTAACTTCCTTGCTGATATAGTCCGAAATCTCTTCGTATTTTTTTGAAATGATAAACATTTGAGCTGAACGGTTTGCACCGCTTAAAAATGAATCAAGGGCATAAGAAACCACCCACATAACCACATAACCATAAACCAACTTTTCTATCGAACGAAAAACCAGAAATACAGAACCGATGATAATAACATCACAAAGCATAATTACCCTTCCCGGGCTTACATTCCTGTATTTATTTATGATCATGGCAAAAATATCGGTTCCTCCGGTACTTCCGCCTCTTGAAAAAACAATACCCAAACCAACTCCGTTAGCCATACCACCAAGTACTGATGATAAAAACATATCATCTACGATCGGCTTCTTCACAATCCCCTGGAAGATGGCAAAAAATGCAGTGAGCACCAGAATACTATATATGGTTTTTACCCCAAAACTGGCACCCAGTATTTTTATCGCAATTAATACCAGTACCACGTTTACTGCCAAATAAGTGATACTAATCGGAAATCCGGTAGCATAATAAATCACTGCAGCCAATCCGCTGATTCCTCCTCCGGTGAGTTCAGCAGGGATAATAAACAATGCCCAGCCAAGTGAGAACAGGAGCAAGCCAAAAGTCATTATGGCGTAATCCTTAATTATCCTAACTAAATTTTTGTTGGAAACCAGCATTTTGGTAAACATCTCGGTAAAAATTATATGGTTAAAAAAATCGCGCAAAAGAACAAAGCTTGTTTCTCAAAATACCTGAGATTTATCAGTGAAAAAGGAAGTTAACAGAGATTTAAAATACTGGTCAACACCAGATTAAAATATGTTCTAGTGTTCAGCAGAAGGTAACGTAAAATAGAAATGAGACCCTTCGCCCGGAGTACTTTCTGCCCATATATCGCCGCCGTGTTTTTTTACAAAATCCCAACAAATTGGCAGTCCCATCCCCGTTCCTTTTTCGTTCTTGGTTCCAGGCCGCGAAACATTTTGCCCAATATCAAAAATCCGTTTCAGGTATTCGTTCTCGATACCGATTCCGGTATCATGAACCGCAATCTGGGTTGATTTTTTCCCATCGTGAGTAATAGACTTACTTTCAATTAAAATTTTGCCATTTACCGGAGTAAATTTTATCGCATTCATCACTAGGTTCCGCAGAATAAACGACAACATAAAATTATCAGCCATTACCGCTGTTCCTGCCTTCACTTCGGTAATGATTTTAATGGATTTGTTCTCTGCTGCGAGATTGAGTGTTTCCAAAACCTCGGTCAGAGTCATCTGTAAATCCAAATGTTTTGGGTAAAAATCTAGCGTATTTCGTTGAGATCTTGACCACAACAATAAATCCTCCAACAAATCATAGGTTTTTATTACTCCTTCGTGAATAGCCCCAATAAATTTTTTCTGTGTTTTAACATCCAGTTCATCGAAATTTTCATTTAAGATTTCGGATAAACCAATCATCGAATTAAATGGATTCTTCAGGTCGTGGGCGATAATCGAGAAGAAACGGTCTTTGGTAGCATTGCTCTTCATTAGTTCAAGTTCTGATAGTTTCTTCTCGGTGATATCGGCGTGTGTACCAATCATACGTTTTGGCTTTCCATCCTTGGCATACGACACAATTTTTCCCTTGTCATGAATCCATTTATACGTTCCGTCTTTACACAGCATTCGGATTTCGTTATTATAACTTCTACTCTCTCCCCTGAGGTATTTGTTAAGTGTATCCATCACTTTCTGAATATCATCCGGATGTAAAAGTTTTTCCCAGGCATCAAAACTTCCCTCAATTTCATCTTCAGCATAACCAAGCATGTTTTTCCACTGTTTCGAGAAGAATACTTCATTTGTCAGAATATTCCAATCCCATAATCCCAAATCACTGCCATCTACCGAAAACTGCCACCTCAATTCACTATCTTTTAGTTTTTCCTCGGTGATTTTCTTTTCTGTAATATCTGCTAATTGTCCCTGAAAAATAATGTCTTCCTCAGTTTGAGAGATAATTGTAACGATGTCACTCATCCACTTCCAATCTCCACTCTTTGTTTTAATCCTATATGTTAAATTATACCTGGCTTTAGAATCAATATTTTGAAATATTTCCCGCATCCTTTCCATATCCTTGGGATGAATGATTGATTCCCAAAATCCGGGTTTTCGTTCAATTTCTTTTGGTGTGTAACCAAGTATCTCTTCAAGCCGATTCGAATAAAATAAACCTCCCTGTTTAGGTGAATGCCAATATATGATGTAAGAGGAATAATCGATTAATCTTCGATACCTATCTTCACTTAGTTGAAGCTGGAGATTAACCTCATGAAGCTCATCTATTTTCTTTGCTAAATCCTGTTTTGTACCGATTAATTCTTTATTCTGAAGCTCTAACCTATCTTGAATTACCTGATTGTCTTCTATTGTTTTTACTAAACGATGATATAATTCTCCAAACCCTTCTGCAAAAATAGCCGAGAAGGCAATGAGTGATAGAAAAATGGTGGTCCACTGAAGAATGGAATGTGAAAAATTATCTAAATCAACAGCTGCCTGATGTTTATTAAGCATATACATGAGGCCTATAAAAACATACCCAAGAGCTAAAACAGCAATTAAAATAAATATTGCTTTCCGTTCAGCTAAAATGCTGGCAATAGCGATAGCAATAATTACAAAATAATGAATTCCGCTAAATCCGTAATACCACAAGCCTGCCACACCCAGGATAGTAAAAACAAGTACCATTGAATATATCTTTAACTCGGTACTAAATCTTTTTTTGAGAATAAGAAGGATTACAAGAAAGATGTAAAGAATCGTATGTACGATACTTATTCTTTGAAATCCAATCTCAATCCAACGTGCTACGGAAGAAATATAAGCAGGTGTAAGAAAAACCAAAGAAATGAGAATGATTTTATCAATGATATTATTTCGAATCACATAAATTTCGTTGTACACGGAAGATTAGCTTTAGTTTAATAGTTAATTGCCATGCTAATTTACTAAATATTTATCTGGTTCAAAATTTGAAAAAGATCATTTCATTGATAAAAAAGAAAAGAAGTTGCTCACATGAGCTGGCATCCTTGTTTAATATTGGCAAAAACTGTTTTTAGTACATACTACCCTGAGAGAAATATTTACTATTCATTGAGCCGACAATTCAAAAAAGAAAGGGATGACAACACTGCCATCCCTTTCTTTTATACTTTATTTTACTATTTATCCTACCGCAATATTAATGATCTTTTTAGGTACAAAAATAAATTTGCGAACACTTACACCTTCCAGCCATTTGGCAGAACGCGGGTCACTTAGTACTGCTTTTTCTACTTCAGCTTGCGACATATCTAACGGAAGCTCGATTTTGAATCTCATTTTTCCGTTAAACGAAACCGGGTATTCATGTGTATCTTCTGTCAATAAACTTTCATCTACTTGGGGCCACGTTTCGTAAGCCAGTGTTTCTGTGTTTCCATACAAAGACCACAACTCTTCGCCAATATGCGGAGCATAAGGAGCCAAAATTTTAGCAAAGGTTTTTGCTGTTTCTTTGGTTACCTTTCCTTTTTTATAAGCCAGGTTGTTAAACACCATCAAAGCCGCAATACCGGTATTGAATTTTAGATTTTCGATATCCGATTCCACTTTCTGAATGGTTTGATGCAGGAGTTTGGCTACTTCTTTATCCTCTTCACCATCTACGATATTTTCAGGATTAGCAAAGAAACGATAGACACGCGCCAAAAAGTTAAATACACCTTTTACACCATTTTCTGCCCAGGGTTTGCGCTCGTCGAGCGGCCCCATAAACATTTCGTACAAACGCAGTGAGTCGGCCCCGTAACGTTCAATCACATCATCCGGGTTTACCACATTTTTCAGAGATTTCGACATTTTGGCAACAATCTGCTTTAATTCTTCTCCCGTTTCTGTGTGGATATATTTTCCATCTTTTTCTTCCACCAAATCAGATGATACTTTAGCCCCCGTAGAGGTTTCATAAGCAAAGGCCAAAATCATTCCCTGGTTGAACAACTTTTGGAAAGGTTCGTCGGTGGAAACAATTCCCAGATCAAACAATACTTTATGCCAGAAACGTGAATACAACAAGTGTAGTACAGCATGTTCAGCGCCGCCAATGTATAAATCTACCGGCATCCAGTACTGTTCTTTTTTTACATCGAAAATCGAATCTTCATTCATTGGATCGATGTAACGCAGGTAGTACCAACAGGAACCTGCCCACTGTGGCATTGTATTGGTTTCCCGGCGGCCTTTACGCCCGTTTTTATCCGTAACAATCAGCCAGTCGTTAGCATTGGCCAGTGGCGATTCTCCGGTTTCGCTTGGCTTGTATTCCTCCAAATCAGGCAACTCCAATGGCAAGTTCTCATCTTCAACCAAAGTTACCTCGCCATCTTCCCAGTGAATTACCGGAAAAGGTTCGCCCCAATATCGCTGACGACTAAATAACCAATCGCGTAGTTTAAAATTGGTGGTAGCTTTTCCAATGCTTTGCTCTTCCAGCCACTCCACAATTTTCTTGATTCCGGCAGCTTTATTCAGCCCGTTTATATCAATTTTGGTTTCGTCGCTTGCCGAATTGATATAGACGCCGTCTTCGGTCCAGCATGCTTTTCCTTCCAGGATTTTTTCACGATTTTCTGCATCCTTCGGATCAAGAATGCAAATGACTGGAATATTAAAAGTTTCAGCAAATTCAAAGTCACGAGTATCATGTGCCGGCACCGCCATGATCGCTCCGGTTCCATAGCCCATTAAAACATAATCGGCTACCCAGATCGGAATCAGCTCCTTATTAACAGGATTCACAGCGTATCTTCCTGTAAAAACTCCTGTTTTCACTTTGGCCAAATCGGTTCTGTCAAGATCCGATTTTAAGGCTGCAGCTTTAATATAATTGTCTACTTCCTCTTTCTTGTTCTCAGTAACAATTTCGTTTACCAACTCATGTTCCGGTGCAATGACCATGTAGGTGGCACCAAACAAAGTGTCGGGACGGGTGGTATAAACTTTAAGTTTTTTACTTAATCCATCGATCTCGAAATCTACTTCAGCACCGGTTGATTTGCCAATCCAGTTACGCTGCATGTCTTTTACACCTTCAGGCCAGTCCAGACTTTCAAGTCCATTCAATAAGCGCTCGCCATAATGCGGAATCCGAAGCAACCATTGTTTCAGGTTTTTGCGAACTACTGTGTTTCCGCATTTTTCGTGCGAACCGTCTGTCAGTACTTCTTCGTTGGCACAAACCGTTTTACACGAATCGCACCACCAAACCTGTGCGTTATCATAATACGCCAATCGTTTTTTTGAAATGAATTCTTTAACTGCTTCTTCTCCTTTTTCCTTTACCTCATCAGGAACCACCAATTCTGAAATCGGACGACCTTTTTGTTGTTCTTCGTCAAAATATGTGTCATACAACTTCTTAAAGATCCATTGTGTCCATTTGAAATACTTCGGATCAGTCGTGTTTATTTCACGGTCCCAGTCGTAACTCAAACCAATCGCCTTAATCTGGCGACGGAAATTATCGCAGTTTTTCTGAGTGGTGATAGCAGGATGTGTTCCGGTTTGAATCGCGTATTGTTCGGCTGGCAAACCAAATGCATCGTATCCCATCGGATGCAAAACATTAAAGCCTTTCATCCTTTTATAACGACTTATAATATCGGTTGCAGTGTATCCTTCCGGGTGTCCCACATGTAATCCGGCTCCTGACGGATACGGGAACATATCCAGGACATAATATTTCGGTTTCGAAAAATCGTCTTTGGTTTTAAAGGTCTTGTTTGCCTCCCAGTATCTTTGCCATTTTGGCTCTATTTCTGCGAATTTATATTCCATTTCATCTAATTAAAATAAAAAGTTTTCAAAGGTATTAGATGGAACTCCCATGCTTTCAATTAGGCTTGTTCGCAACAAACTTTTGTCATGGTCGTTTCAGTCGTTTATACAGAATTCAAAATTAAAGCCGCAAAGATATACAATTTGTTCGACCAATCAGGACGTTTTACACATTCAAAACAAAACCCTGCGTGAAGTACCGAATTGATATCATTTATCAGTGATATTTGTCAGTTTATAATCCAGCACATTTATTAACATGCTGAGAAGCAAGGTAATAGCTAATTTTTTTTCGTAACTTTCCTTAGTAATTATCAAATTAAGTACAATGAATATGAAAAACAGCAAGTCGTTTGTAGACAATTTCATGGCTTATGTAAGAAGTAAGGATCCCAGACAGCCCGAGTTCCATCAGGCTGTGCACGAAGTAGTTGAATCTCTTGCAGATTTTCTGATGGATAATCCGCGTTATTTACACGCAAAAGTGTTGGAAAGAATGACAGAAGCGGAACGAATTATTCAGTTTCGTGTTCCCTGGACCGATGACAGGGGAAACATTCACATCAACCGGGGATATCGTGTTGAGATGAACAGTGCCATTGGTCCGTACAAAGGCGGCTTGCGTTTTCACCCAACTGTTAATCAAAGTATACTGAAATTTTTGGCTTTTGAACAAGTTCTTAAAAACAGTCTTACTTCACTCCCAATGGGTGGAGGAAAAGGTGGATCTGATTTCGATCCAAAAAATAAATCAGACAATGAAGTGATGCATTTCTGCCAAAGTTTTATGACAGAACTTTCGAGACATATTGGCCAATATACCGACGTACCGGCAGGAGACATCGGAGTTGGTGGTCGCGAAATAGGATTTCTTTTCGGACAATACAAACGTCTGCGCAATGAATTCACAGGAGTGCTTACCGGAAAAGGTGTTGAGTGGGGCGGTTCATTGATCAGACCAGAGGCAACCGGTTATGGTGCGGTTTATTTCGCCGAAGAAATGATGAAAACCAAAGGGGAAAGTTTTAAGGGGAAAACTGTTACGGTTTCAGGATCAGGAAACGTGGCCCAGTATGCCTGCGAAAAAGTAATCGAATTGGGAGGAAAAGTGATTACACTTTCTGATTCCGGCGGATCCATTCACGATCCTGATGGCATCGACTCTGAAAAACTCGCTTATGTGATGGAATTAAAAAATGTACATCGCGGAAGAATCCGGGAATACGCAGAAAAATTCGGCGTCAAATACATGGACGGACAACGTCCGTGGAGTGTAAAATGTGATGTGGCACTTCCATGCGCTACTGAGAATGAGATCAATGAAGCCGAAGCAAAAATGCTGACTTCAAACGGATGTTTCGTAGTTGCTGAAGGAGCTAACATGCCTAGTACAGAAGAAGCTGTTCATCATTTTCTGGGTGCAAAGATTCTTTACGGGCCGGGGAAGGCTGCCAATGCAGGCGGTGTTGCTGTTTCAGGTCTCGAGATGACACAAAACAGCATGCGGTTGGCCTGGAGCCGTGAAGAAGTGGATACCAAATTGCATTCGATTATGAAAA
This sequence comes from Draconibacterium sp., assembly GCA_035399765.1. Lineage (GTDB taxonomy): Bacteria > Bacteroidota > Bacteroidia > Bacteroidales > Prolixibacteraceae > Draconibacterium. Next base: position 43,434 of record DAOPJR010000010.1, read on the forward strand.
ACATCCACAGCATGTGTATCCAATATGGAAAAGAATCCGGTGGGTTTACCAATTATGTAAAAGGTGCCAACATTGCCGGCTTTGTTAAAGTTGCCAACTCGATGATGGCACAAGGTCTGGTATAAGCTGGCCAAATTAAATAATTCCGAATCCGGGCCACTTCAGGTGGTCCGGATTTTCCTTTTATTATCGCCTAACATCTTCGATGTATGCCTAAAAAAAATCCCGATTTTATCTTACCTGACTTCTAATTATTAAGGGCTGAACCAGAATTCAGGGCACAATTTTTGATTACTTTTGAGCCATTTAACAAAATAGTCTGGGAGCTTTATGAGATATTTCTACCTGCTTATTGCCTTGTTTTTATTTTTTAGTGGCAAAGCTCAAACAATTCAGGTACTGGATAAAAAAACAGGACATCCGCTCGACGGGGTCATTCTGAAATCGCAACACTCAACAACTCAAACCGATTCAAAAGGGACAGTCAGACTGGATGCTTTTGGCGAGAACGATGAAATCCTGTTTAAACTTCCGTCCTATCTTGAACAAACCATCAGTAAGCATGAAATTCTTGAGCAGGGAAACATAGTGCAACTTTCAGAAAATCCGATTAAAATTGATGAAGTGGTGGTATCAGTAAACCGATGGGAACAATCAAGAGCGGAAGTTCCTCAAAGCGTGGTATCAATACCCGCTGCAGATGTATTGCATTACCAGCCGCAAACTACAGCCGACCTGCTGGGTACAGGAAACGGCGTTTATATTCAGAAAAGCCAGATGGGTGGAGGAAGTCCGATGATACGTGGATTTGCTGCCAACCGGCTTTTGATTGTAGTAGATGGCATTCGGATGAATAATGCCATTTACCGAAGCGGAAACCTGCAAAATGTGATTTCAATTGATCCGAACAGTCTGGAAAGTACCGAAGTAATTCTGGGCCCCGGATCTGTTATTTATGGTAGCGATGCGTTGGGTGGAGTAATGAGTTTTACCACACTGAAACCCAAACTTTCAACTCACAAGGGAGTCACCCCGTCAGGTAAAGTGATGACTCGTTTTTCGAGTGCCAACTTCGAAAAAACCATTCATGCCACCATCAATCTTGGAGGACAAAAATGGGCCGCACTGGTAAGTAGTACTTTCACTGATTATGACGATTTACGAATGGGCTCGAAAGCGCGTGATGAATACAAACGCCCGGAATATGTATTAAAAGATGGTTTCGATGGAGTGGATCATATTATTCAGAACAACAACGATTTGATACAGCATTATACCGGTTACAGTCAGTTCAATATCCTGGGAAAATTACGGTACCGACCTTCGGATAAAACCGAATTAATCCTGAGCGCCAATCATTCGCAAACTTCGAATATTCCTCGTTATGATCGTCTGATTGTTTACCGTAACGATAAACTGCGTTACGGCGAATGGTATTACGGACCACAGGTTTGGTCGATGTTCAGCGGGCAATTGATACTGCATCCGAACAGTGGTTTTGCCGATAAAATCAACTTGCAGACTGCTTTTCAAAAATATGCTGAAAGCAGGTACGACCGAGCCATCAACAAATCTGACCGGAACGGCAGAAAGGAAGACTTATCGATATACTCGATCAACTTAGATTTAGCCAAAACCATTAATGCTCAGAATGAATTCTTTTACGGTGCTGAATCGTATTACAACCTCATCAATTCAAAAGGAACAGTTTACAACCTGACTACCGGAAGTACTGCAACCATTCCCTCACGTTATCCGGGAGATTCTGACTATGGAAGTGCTGCGGCCTATATTTCATACAAACACCGCTGGCAGGAAAAACTGATCCTGCAAGCCGGAACCCGCTACACATATACCTGGATGAGCGGCAATTTCAGCCAGGCAGATTATGGATTTCCTTTTGATGGGTTCAACATGAAAAACTCTGCTCTGATCGGGAACCTTGGTTTTGTGTGGCATCCTTCCGCCGACTGGCAGGTTAATGTGGATCTTTCCACCGGATTCCGGTCTCCCAATATTGATGATGTAGCTAAAGTATTCGATTCGGAACCGGGAAACGTGATTGTTCCAAACCCAAACCTGGAGCCGGAATATACACGTACGATTGATGCGGAGATCAAGAAAACTTTTGCTGACAAAGCCAG
>DAOPJR010000010.1:45677-57773 GCA_035399765.1 Draconibacterium sp.
CACCTGATTTTTGAAAACCAGCGTTGGTTTGCCGATTTGTATGTGATGTATAACGGGAAGATCGCCTACGAAGATCTGGCACCTTCGGAACAGGACAAACCTTATATGTACGCCGTCGATAAAAACGGGTATCCGTTCTCACCTGCCTGGTGGACACTCAATTTGAAAGGTAATTTTAAAGTAAATCAGCATTTTATGCTCAGTGGCGGAGTGGAAAATATTCTCGATCAAGGATACCGGCCTTATTCATCCGGCGTAGTTTCACCAGGTATTAATTTTATAGCTTCTTTAAACTATACATTTTAAAACAACTTTTCATTACAGGAAAAATACCGCTTCATATTTTTTTAACAATAAACCGGCAAAAAGGTACTAACTGGTTTGAGCACCAATTAAAATCATATTCTTCATCTTTTGGTAACGTAATTTTTAGATTGCAAGCAGGCCAAATTTCAGGTTTGCAGGCACACTCTTGTTTTCAGTTTTTGTTCAAAAATTCGATTACATTTTTGTAAAAATTATTTAATCGAATTTACATTGATGTATAACATTCAGTTCATATTTAAGGCAGACCTTTGCGCCGAAACAAATGTGAATTGATCCTGAATGATCATCTGGTTGAAACTAATAATCTGAAATACGAAAATGAACAAAGAATTCATAATGATAAAAATGTAGATACCTGCCTGAGTTTAATCAGACAACCCCGGAAGGTTTGAACTGACACAATAAATTAACTTCTTAAACTCGCCTTAAATCACTGCATACTTCTGATTTTCAAATAATTGGTATTGCAATAAATATCAAAATGGAATAGCCATGTGTAAAAACCAAATAAATATTCTCATAAAATGAAAATTAAAATTTAATGATGTATGAAAAAATTACTATTCACTTTTGGGTTTCTGATTTGGGCCATTTTCAGTTTTGCCCAAAATCATAAAATCTCAGGAAAAGTAACGGATAACACAGGTGGCGGGTTGCCGGGTGTTACCATTATGGAAAAAGGAACCACGAACGGAACCGTTACAAGCGCAGAAGGAAATTACCAGATTGGAATAAATTCAAACAGTACACTGGTGTTTTCGTTTATTGGCTACCAAACAAAAGAAGTAGCCGTTGAAGGTAAAAGTCAAATCGATGTAGTTCTGGAAGAAAGCATGCAGTCGATTGATGAAGTGATTGTAACTGCGTTGGGTATCAGCCAGGAAAAAAAGACCATTGGTTATGCCACCCAGAAAGTGGATGCCAAAGAAATTACAAGCGTAAATGCGCCAAACATGGGTGACATGCTGAGTGGCCAGGTTGCGGGGCTAACCGTTAATACAAAAACCGGTATCTTCCAAAAACCTGATTTTTTATTGCGTGGAAAAGCTCCGTTAATTGTTGTTGACGAAATACCGGTTGAAACCGATTTCTTCAATATATCTTCCAACGATATCGAAAATATCGTGGTTCTGAAAGGTCCCACAGCTTCTTCACTTTATGGTTCACGCGGACGGAACGGCGCCATTCTTATCACAACGAAAAAAGCACAGGTTGAAGGACTTCAGGTAACCGTTTCAAACAATACCATGGTTTCTGCAGGGTTCACCGTTTTTCCTGAAACCCAAACTGAATACGGTAACGGCTCTAACGGAAAGTACGAATTCTGGGATGGTCAGGATGGTGGTATTTCAGACGGAGACATGATTTGGGGACCAAAATTTTCAGACAATCTGGAAATTCCACAATGGAACAGCCCGATCTACGATAACGTAACCGGTGAAACTATTCCCTGGTGGGGCGATGTTTCAGGAACTCAGTATAATGATAAATCACGTTACTCAAGGGTACCAATTCCATGGGAATACCACAATAACCTAAAGGATTTCCTTCAGACAGCTGTTATTTCAACCACCAATTTTTCTGTATCATCAAAAAGTAAGAAAGCTTCAACGCGCTTCTCGGGCTTTTATCAGTCAGAAAAAGGACGGGTACCCAACAGTGAATTAAAAACCGGCGGGTTAACTTATAACAGCGTATACAAGCTGGCAAACAACGTTACTCTCGATTCCAAACTTTCGTACAACAAGGTGTATTCGCCAAATTATCCACGATACGGTTATGGTCCCAAAAACCACATGTACACTATCCTGATCTGGATGGGAGACGATGTGAACGGGCAGGATTTGAAAGATCATATGTATATTCCGGGACAGGAAGGTTACCGTCAGGCCAACTACAATTATGCCTGGTACAATAACGTGTATTTTGCAGCCTACGAGCTGAACCAGAAATACGACCAAAACACGGTAAATGGCCAGGTAAAACTGAAATGGGATATTACAGAAGATTTAAGCCTGCAGGGAAGAAGTTCTGCCATATTAAAACACACTTTTGAAGACCGTCAAAGCCCGAAATCATACCTGAACTACGGCGATCCGCGCGAAGGCGATTATAAAACCTGGAATACCGATCAGGTGAATGTGGATAATGATGTTCTTCTTTCGTATAAAAATGACTTCTCAGATAAACTCGGAATGAGTGTGAATGCCGGTGCATCCATGTTCTTCAAAAAATACCAGCAGGAATACAATGCCACCGATGGACTGGTTGCTCCCTGGGTATACAGTCTGAATAACTCTCTTGGAAATGTAAAAGCATCAACCTATTACGAGCAAAGAGAAATCCGAAGCGTTTTCGGTACCCTGACGATGGATATGCTGAATGCGTTCTTCCTGACACTGACTGCAAGAAACGACTGGTCTTCAACCCTACCCAAATCAAACAATTCGTATTTCTATCCTTCGGTTTCGTTAAGTACAATGGTTTCGAGCCTGGTAGATCTTCCCAAAGCATTTGATTATCTGAAAATATACGGATCGTGGGCAGAAGTATCGAGCGACCTGTCGCCATACCAGATTTCGTCGTATTACAGCAATGCCGGAATATACGACGGAAACTCGAAAGTTACTTATCCTTCTACCATTGTGAATCCGAATATCATGCCCGAGAAATCCACTTCATTCGAATTGGGTCTTTCATCGGTGTTCTTAAAAAACAGAATAAGCTTCGATTTTACGTACTACAACATTGTTGACGAAAACAAAATTATTGACTTGCCCACTTCGGGTGCCAGTGGTTTTAGTTCTCGAAAAGTAAATGGAAACCAGTACACGACAAATGGTTTTGAGATCATGTTACACGCCACTCCGGTTAGAAAGAAGGATTTCAATTGGGATTTGGGCTTGAACTGGACAACCAGCGTTAAAAAGATAACTGACATTTACGGTGGTGCTGAGAAATACGGCAATTACTCGTTAAACGAACGTGTTGACAATTATTATGCAACAGGCTGGATGAAGACTGTTGATGGCCAGTTAATTGTATCAGAAGCCACTGGCTTGCCAACCAAAGATCCTTTTCCACAGATGTTTGGTCACCTTGATCCGAACTGGAGATTTGGACTTCAGAACCACTTTAAATATAAAAAACTTTCTCTCGATGTTGATATCGATGGCGCTGTTGGCGGTGTGATCCGTTCACTTTCGGTAGAAAAAATGTGGTGGGGTGGAAAACATCCAAACTCGGTAGAATACCGTGATGCAGAATATACTGCCGGCCACCCGGTGTATGTTCCCGAAGCAGTGAATGTGGTTAGCGGAGAGTTAACCACCGATGTTAATGGAAACGTAATTTCTGATACACGTGTTTACAAAAAAAACGAAACAGCTGTTAGCTGGCAAACCTGGAGTCAGAACTATCCGTATCGTGCCAAAGTTTCTGAATCAGAAAGTAAAACTTTTGCCAACGTTTTCGACCGGACTTACGTGAAACTCAGAAAGGTAGCTTTTAACTATGACCTAACTGATCTGATTCATGTTAATGCTTTCAAAAAAATTGAAGCAACTGCTTATGGCTATAACCTTCTAATGTGGAAAAAAGCACAGATCATTGATCCCGACTACGGTGATGATGAAAATTTACAAGACCCGTCGACAAGGTGGCTTGGACTGGGACTAACCCTTACATTTTAATCAATGGTTGAATTAAAAAGGAAAAAAATGAAAAAGCATATTTTAATAGCGATACTATTTGTACTGGCATTCAGTTCATGCCAGAATCTGACCGAACTGAACGTTAACCCGAACAATGTTCCGGAAACTCATCCCCAACTTCTGTTAACCAATATCGAATGGAATGCATTTCAGGTAGAAGGTGTTGGTCCTATGTTTGCTTCACGCATGGTACTCCAAACCGACGGTGAAGATGCCAACCAGTATTACACCTGGACCCGTGCTGAATTTGGAGCTTACAACAATCTCAGAGACGTAACAAAAATGATAGAAGAAGCAGAACGAATTGAGAGCCCTGCATACGTAGCTCTTGGAAAATTCTTTCGTGCCTATTTTTTCTACGACCTGACACTTACGTTTGGAGATATACCATACAGCGATGCTTTAAAAGGTGAAACCGACGAAATTTACACACCCGTTTACGACACTCAGAAAGATGTATTTACCGGAATTTTAAATGAACTGAAGGAAGCCGACGAATTACTTGCCAATGACAACAGCATTATTGCAGGAGATGTTATTTACAATGGTAGCACCGAGCAGTGGAGAAAATGTGTGAATTCATTCCGTTTAAAAGTTCTGATCACTTTATCAGGAAAAACGTCAGATTCTGATTTGAACGTACAATCAACCTTCCAAAACATTTTTGCCAATTCCCCTCTAATTGAATCAAATGCCGACAATGGTCAGTTAATGTTTATCGACGAATTGGGAAGCCGTTATACCGAATACAATAGCAGTAGTTACGGTTCTGCACGATACATGGATTCAACTTTTGTCCAGCGTCTTCAGGACAGACACGACCCCCGGCTGTTTATCTTTTGCGGTCAAACCCGTGTTGCCAAAGAAGCAGGCCTGGCTCTCGACGACTTTGCAGCCTACGAAGGTGGCGACCCGATTGCACCGTATAACGATGTAAACCTGAAAGCTGCTGATGGAAAAGTTTCGAAAGTAAACCTGAGATACACTACCGACCCAACTACCGAACCCAGTGTATTCATGGGCTATTCTGAACTGGAATTGATCCTGGCAGAAGCAAGTGTTCGTGGCTGGATTAATTCTTCAGCAAAAGATCACTACGAAAATGCGGTAAAAGCTTCATTTGAGTTTTACAACACTTATGCTACTGATTATGCTGACTATGTTAGTGCATCAGCTGCAGAAACCTATTTGGCTGAATCGCTGGTAAACTTTTCAAGCGCCACAAGCGATGACGAAAAACTGAACCTGATTATGATGCAGAAATACATTCCGTCTTTCCTGCAGAGCGGATGGAGAATGTACTTTGATCATCTTCGTACAGGATATCCTGAGTTTAGAATTATTCCTGAAGTGACTCCGCCATTACGCTGGATGTATCCAACAGGGGAATACCAGGAAAACAGTGAAAATGTTGCCGCAGCTATTACCCGCCAGTTTGGTGAAGGAAACGACAGAACAAGAGAAACACCCTGGTGGTTACAATAATTTTTTTTCATAGAACACATGAAAGGTCTGTTGGCATCCGTTGCCGACAGGCCTTTATCCTCAACCTTAACCCGACAATTGACCAAGTGTTGACCAGCAAACATATTTTGAAACTCCGATCATTCAATACGTGAAATATCATTTAAACCAATAATAAAATCAATCAACCGGCGTTTTTGATATCAAGAAGGCAGAAAACAATCTTTTAGAGAAGATTTTTATTTATTTAATTCGGTATTGCCTTCACAGAGGGATGTTCTGCATCCCTCTTTTTATTTCTAATACTCAGAATCAATAGCAAAACACAAGCTCAATCTTGAAACTCACCCTGAAGGAGTAAGAATCAAAACTTAAGTTTTAATTGGTGATTTTAGAAATCAAGCATTGCTGACTTATTTGAAGATTCTATTTTTATACGATGAATAAAATCAGAAATGAAGCGGAATTCCTGGCTTTATGCGATTGGTGCATCGGGCTTGAACCCAAACTGGATAAAGTAATTCGCGAATTTGGATATCCTCCTTTCTGGCATCGCAAACCCAACTTTGCCAGTTTGATTCTTACGGTTCTGGAGCAACAGATTTCGCTGGCTGCCGCCAAAGCTGCTTTTTTAAAACTGGAAGCAAAAGTGGAAGAGATCACACCTGAAAATTTTCTTCAACTAAACGATGAAGAGTTGCGTGCCTGTTATTTCAGCAGACAGAAAGTAATTTATTCACGTTTACTTGCCTTTGAAATTGCTGAAGGCAAGCTGGACCTCGAAGAACTGAATAAATGGGATGAAGAGCAGATAAGGAAACGATTGATTCAGTTGAAAGGCATCGGGAACTGGACAGTGGATATGTATGTTTTGATGTGTCTGCACTTTTCCGATATTTTTCCTCCCGGCGACCTCGCTACCATCAAGGCCATTTACGAACTTGCACTGGTGCCACCCGAAGCCGGAAAAGAAGAAATCATTCGCTACATGGAAAAATTCTCGCCCTATCGTTCGGTAGCAACCTACATTTTATGGCATGCCTACATCGAAAAACGGAAACTCTCGCTGGAATAATTACGGTTTCAACATCAACCCGAAATTCATTGCCCAAATAATCTTCATTTAAAAGGCATTTTTGTAGTTTTGAGAAAACAGAACCAAATCGAATAAAATGCACCAACTCAGGTTCCTTGCGATATTCATAACACTTATTTACGGATGCCAATCTGCTTCAATCCAAAAACAAAACGACAAGTCACAACCCATTTATGTTGAACTGAATACAAGTTTTGGAAAAGTAGTGATCGAATTATCCAACGAAACTCCTTTGCATCGCGATAATTTTGTGAAACTGGTTCAGGAAGGCTATCTCGACAGCCTGCTTTTCCACAGGGTGATTGAAGGTTTTGGTATTCAGTCGGGCGATCCGGACAGCAAACATGCCAGTCCGGGAGAAGCGCTGGGGAACGGCGGACCTGATTATACGATCCCGGCTGAGATCAACGACAGTCTTTTCCACAAACGAGGTGTGATTCTGGCTGCACGGGACAACAATCCGGAACGGGCTTCATCGGGCTCTCAGTTTTTTATCGTGCAGGGGAAAGTCCAAACCGATAGTATGTTAGACAAAGCAGAAGAACGCATCAATGGATATCTTGCTCAATATTATTTTGTAAACGATGTTTTAAACAAACCGCTCAGAGATTCCCTGGAAATGGCACTTAACAAGGAAGACGAAGAGAGTGCAAGTAGATGGGGAGACAGTATTCGTGTTGGTGCTGAAAACTATACAAATTTCGAAAAATATGTTATCCCTGAATCTCATCGTGAAGTGTATAAAACCATTGGTGGTGCGCCACATCTCGATCAAAGTTATACTGTTTTTGGTGAAGTAACAGAAGGAATGAACATTGTGGATTCAATAGCCGCCATGGAAGTGGATTCACTGGCACGGCCGTTTCAGGATGTTAGAATCCTTTCTGCCAAAATTCTAAAAGAATGAAATGAATTCCGGCAAATCGGGACGAATTCCATGTCTGCCAACAGGCAGGCATACAATACCATAAATAACGAACAATTTTAATCACATGAAAATAGATAATAAACTAACGTCCTTTCTAAACGGCCCGTATATCTTCTTCGGATTGATTTTTATTCCCGCCATTTTTGTTGGACTCCAGCATTCCAACTGGACCATTACAACGGTAAGTATACTTATTGCCTGGTATCTCTTTGGCACTTATTCAGGCATGGAGATCGATTCAGACAAACGCATTTTCAAAGCATACAACAAACATTTTGGATTGTTAAAAACAGGACAGTGGCGTTCGCTCGACAACTACATTGGATTAACACTGGTTCCCATGAAAAGTATTTACCGGATGTACAGCCGTTCGAACCGAACCAATACATCAGAAAAACAGGAATTCCGAATTTACCTGGTTAATCAGGCAAAAAAACCGGAAGTGGAGATCAAAAGCTGCAAGACACTCGAAGCCGGATTGCAAAGCATCGACGAATTCTCCATCTGGCTGAAATTACCAGTGTATTCAGTTAAACATTAGATTATCCTGTTAAAACCTTTTCTCATCTTAAAAATTTAATTCTCTTTAACCCGCTAATATCTTTTCTCTGTTTTTTGCGTTATATAAGCAAGTGAATCTCAGAAAACAAACTTCATGAAGTCAGTTATCAGCATTTTACTCCTTCTTTTTCTTATTAATCCTGTTTGGGCACAAAGTAAAAAACGGGGCAAGGTGAAGCGCCAATACAGAAATACCGAAACAGTGTCGAGGGAGGTGCCGCCTGTTTTTATACGCGGTGCTGTTTACGACGAAGATTACAACCCACTGCCCGGTGCAAATGTTACCATCGACGGAACGGCCAAAGGTGTAAATACAAACGAACAGGGCGAATACCTGATTCAGGGACTGGTAACCGGAAGAGCGCGTGTCCGGGTTTCTTTCATCGGATACAAAACCCATACTTCTGATATTATTTTACGCGTAGGACAAAATGAAAAGAATGTGATGTTACTTCAGGATGAAATCCACCTGGAACCTGTTTTAGTGAGTGCTCAGAAAAGAGATCAGCAAATACTGGATGTACCTACGGCCATTTCAGCGATAAACAGCACCACCCTGAATGAATCGAATATTATCAGTCTGAGTATGTTGAGCGAGTTTGTTCCCGGCCTTTACATTAGTGAGCAAGGTGCCAACCGGCCCACTTTTTCCATCCGCGGACTGAGCAGCGACGAGGTGAGCCCCAGTGCGCAACCCCGTATTTCGGTGTATTTTAACAATGTGCCGATCAACCGAACCAGTGCAGCATTGCTCGAATTGTACGACTTAGACCGTATAGAAGTAGTAAAAGGACCGCAAAACGCACTTTTTGGAAGAAGTGCAATGGCCGGAGCCATTCATTATGTAAGTAAGATGCCCACTTCTGAATTTGGTGGTACACTTAGCGCTGGTTTTGGCGATTATGGACAGAAAGAAGTTCGTGGCGAGCTGAATGTTCCAATCATAGAAAATAAGCTGGCGATCCGGGCTGCGGGAATTTACAGTGTTATGGACGGCTATGTAACCAATACTTTCGGTGGCAAACTTATGGGAAAAGAAACCATAGGCGGACGTTTTTCCGTCGGTTTTCATCCTGCATGGAACCATCATGTAAACCTGGTGCTGAATTACCAGAAAGACAACACTCCGGGCGTAGCATTTATGAGCAAAACTTTCCCGAACACCGAGGGAGTTGCAGATGTTTTCAGTGGAGTTGCCTCGCTCGAACAGGGAACCAACCTTGGAACCGGGAAAGAGATTCTGGATGCCACGCTGAATTATAAATTCTACATTAACGAACATAATTACTGGACTTCCATTACCTCGTACCGAAAAACCTCGGCACATGCCCGTTGGGACGGAGACGGAACCGCGTCGTCAGCTCTCGACCTTGCAGAAGATGGTGGTGCAAAACAATTCTACCAGGAATTGAGGGGAACATTTTCGAACAGCAGACTGAATGGCGCGCTGGGTGCAAGCTACTGGTGGGAGAAAGCAGATCAGCGCTATTGGTTTTCTACCAATGAGCAACAATTGGCCAGCCTGATCCTTTTGCCTGAGCCCATGCCGGTTACAGTAGACGGTCAGCCGGTTTCAATCCCGTTTATTCCTGCCGATCCTGAGCTTGGCATTGAAGACCCGATTGTGCTTCCTGTCAATCACCAGGAAAACAATTACAGCCGTGCCAATAACATGGCAGCCGAAGCTTTTCTGAATGTTACCTACCAGCTTAGCCGCAAATTCTTTGTTTCGGGAAGTGTGCGGGCTATTTACGACCGCTATAAATTAAGCAGTGAAGCAAGTTTTCTGAGTGGTGATCCTTCCGGGTTGGGTGTTTTGCTTGGAAATTACCCAAATGTGCTTTTCCTGCCCTATACGGAACAAACCATTAAAAAGAACACTTTATCGTTTACCTGGCAAGGTGGATTGAAGTACCGTTTTAACGAGTATGGAAACATTTATGCCAATTACGCACGCGGCCGCCGGCCAAATGTGCTTCAGTTTACTTCTACCGGCGAAGAACAAGTGCTGGATGCTGAGATTCTCGATAATTTTGAACTCGGTTTTAAAGCCGATTTCTTTGATCGTGTCTTCCTGGATATAAACGGATTTTACCAATTGTATAAGAATTTTCAGACACAAGCCTGGGTAGCCGACCCGGAGAGCGGGGAATTCAACCTGCTTTTCAAAGATGGAGGAAGGGCCACTGCTTACGGTGCCGAAGTCAGTTTGCAGGCTGCCATTTTCAGGCAACTTGATGTTTTTGGCAATTATGCCTGGCTAGTTACTGCTTTCGATTCAACGGATGTGAATGGTTTGGAACAGGAATATGCCGGCCATGTTTTCCGACTGGCACCGGAACACAGCTTTAATGTTGGCTTGCATGCACACGTTCATATTCTGCCCACCATTCAACTTTTCGTTACACCATCGTATGCATGGAAATCGCACTTTTACTATGATGATGCCAACACTGGGGGGTTAGATCAAAATGCATACGGCTTGTTAAACATTAACGGAGGAATATCATTTGATAAGCCAAATATCATTTTTTCGGTTTGGTCCAGCAATGTACTCAATCAGAATTATACTACCAGTGGCGGAAATACCGGGGCATTGTTCGGGATTCCCACTTTTGTTCCCGGACCACCTCGAATGATTGGTACCAAACTCACGTGGAACTTTACCAAAAAGGAAAAACGGCGGGCGAGGATTATGAACTAGAACCCAGAATCAAGAAACGCGCCAGTATTGTTTTTCATCCGACAACGTATAATCCGGCAACACTCCTCTGTTTTTTAGTCTCGAATTTTCAATATAGATCTTTGTCATTTTCCGGTATTTACATTTATTGTTAGGGAACTAAAAACCATGCGCGTTGAAGGCGCATGAAGTATGCTGCACGACAACATGCACAAAGATTGTATACAAGTGAAAAAAACAAGCTCGAACGTATATAATTATAAAAACCGGATTGATTAAACTGACATTTCGTAGACAAGATGGTGCAATATTGAACAGATTTATTTTTCCCTATTAATTCATTTCCAATGACATAACAGCGTGTTAATATTGTTACGTAAGTCTATTCCCAATGAAATAAATCTGTAAAACGAGCTGAAATACCTCAAAAGCTTGTCACCCATCGCATTTTATCTTTTGGCATTTAATCATCGCTTACATTTAATGTATTTAAAGCCGGCACACAATTATGAGTTATGACAAAATCATGGAATATTCAATTATAAAAAAATAGTGTCATCCATTGTGAGCATTAAAAAAAGATTGCAAAAATCGAAGGATTCATGTTTTTCTACGACTAACAAGCGTAACTTATAAAAATGGCACTGACAGACAAAGAATTAATCGGAAGAATCAAAACCGGAAACCAGGATGCTTTTAAGGAGCTGTATCATAGGTATTCCGATTTGCTGTTTGCCTTTATTATGATTCGACTTGATAACAACAATGAAGCTTCGTCTGATATCTGGCAGGAAACATGGATTATTGCCGTTGAAAAGATTTCCGATTTTAGTTTTAAAAGCACTGTTTTTACCTGGCTTTGTGCAATTGCAAAAAACAAAATTTCGGATTATTACAGGTTGAATGAAAAACATAGAAAAATTAGTAATGAAGTCAGGAATCACATTGACATAGACAACGAAGAAATTGACATGGTTGATGATGTTGTTCAGGAAGACGTTTTAACTGTTTTGGCAAATTTAAATGAAGAATACCGTTACCTCCTTCTATCAAGGTATTTCGAGAATAAGAGTGTTGAGGAAATTTCACAGGCAATTGGAAAGTCATATAAAGCAACTGAGTCGCTTTTAACGCGTTCCCGTGAGGCTTTCAGAAAAAAATTCAGGCAAATAAATAAACCGTAGATAATGAACAATAAAAAAGTACATACCGAAAAAAACATCGAAAAGCTGATTCGCTCCAGTTTAAAAGAAGAGAGTCGGTTGGATTCGAGGCATAAAGAAGTTGTTTTGGACTTTCTGTTGCAAAAGATGGAGCCACAGAA
>DAOPJR010000010.1:57873-59005 GCA_035399765.1 Draconibacterium sp.
TCTTTCCCGTTGTGGGTATATTTTGATAGTCGCAAAAGAGATAATAAGTACATTCTCTGGACATTGTTTGTTCTTGTTGGCAACCTGCCTGCTTACATTGCCTACCTCATATCAAAAAAATAAATGGCGCGATGAATATCTTTTCTTTTGTGAAAAATGAAAAAAAACAGGTATTATTTACTGTTTTTACGGAGATACTTATTATCGGATTACTTGGAGTTTTATTGTTGTGGTTTTCTAATACATACATTATTAAGAATCCTCCAAATCACACATTTAGAATAATTGAATCAGTATCATCAATATTAATCCTGACAGTTTTCCTTTTAATAAAAAAACCTTCTTTACAGGATTTAGGATTATCATTTCGCGATAGTAAACCAATAGTCCGCAACTTAAATATTATTGGAGTTTCCATCATCTTTCTTATGGTAATTTCATCGTTCTTTTTCATGGATAACCTTTCATCATCAATGAATTTAAGATTTGGTTTGGTAAGTCCGGTTTTTGAGGAGATACTTTTTCGTGGCTATGTGTGGCACAGACTAAAGAAATGTAAAGTTGGAGATATATCCATCATTTTTATCACCAGTGTGCTCTTTGGGTTATGCCATTTATTCGGTTATTATGAATACTCTTACGAAACAGGTTTTGCAACAGAAACGCCGGCAATGTTGAATGTTGTAATACAAAAAGTTTTGCTGAATATTGCTTTCGGACTGTTACTCGGGTTTGTCAGGTATAAATCGAAAAAACTATACCCTTCATTTTTAATTCATGCTTTTAATAACATAATTTTGGGGCATTGAAATTTTACTGTACTGAAGAAATTAACCCACAAAAAGCGCTAAAATACCCTAAGAGCTTGTTACTCATCGCAATTTATTTTCTCGCATTTAATCGCGTGCTAAATTTAAATGGTTTTACAACAAACATACAGTTCCATCAATACTTATTGTTTCATTAATTATTGCTAAAAAAACTGAAATGATACAAAATTACCTGAAAACGACACGCCGGAATATCCTAAAAAACAAAGTTAGTTTTGCCATTTCAATAATTGGTCTTACGGCTGGTTTAGCAGTTTGCATTCTTATTTCGCTTTATGTTTACGAGGAGCTTAGTTTTGATA
>DAOPJR010000011.1:0-7578 GCA_035399765.1 Draconibacterium sp.
TGGTGGGGCGTTCCGTCAGTTCGTCTGAACAACGACCTTGCCGGAATGCAGGAATACGAAAATAACTGGCTTTTCACACATGAAGAAACCCAACACATGATAAACTCGGATAGCAGAACTTACAATTATTACACATACGATAATCAGATCGACCACTATCAGCAGGACTATTATCACCTGCATTTTTCACATCAGTTTAATGAATACCTGCATTTGAACACAGGACTTCATTATCGCAGAGGACGTGGTTATTATGAAAACTACAAAGCTGATCAGGACCTACAGAAAAAGTATAATATTCCGTATCCGGTTGTCGGAAACGATACTGTTTTCTCCTCAGATTTGGTTAACCGTAAATGGCTCGACAATGATTTTTATGGAGTTGTTTTTGCCCTGAACTATAAAAAAGACAGAGCTGATTTTACTTTAGGTGGCGGTTGGAATACATATGATGGTGATCATTTCGGTAATGTAATATGGGCACAATATTTAGGAGAAGTTGCTCCCAACTATGAATGGTATCGAGGAAATGGTTTGAAAAAAGACTTTAATATTTACGCAAAATTCATTTACCAACTATCGGAAAAATTAAATGTTTATACTGATTTACAATACCGTAACATCAACTATAAAATTACGGGGATTCATGACGATCTGAGAGACATTAGCCAGAAGCATGACTACAACTTTTTTAATCCCAAACTAGGTATGTTTTATCAGCCAGCGGATAATCAGAAGTTGTATGTATCGTTTGCCGTAGCCAACCGCGAGCCCAACCGCGACAATTTTGTAGATGCAGACCCGAACGGAAAACAACCGGTACACGAAACACTACATGATTGGGAAATGGGGTATAATTATCAGTCGTCGAACTTTACAGCCGGAGCTAATTTGTATTATATGAATTACAAAAACCAACTGGTTTTAACCGGCGAAATAAACGATGTGGGCGGTGTAATTTTACTTAATGTTGATAAGAGTTACCGCGCCGGAATAGAATTACAGGCAGGTTGGAAAATCTCACGTAATTTGCAATGGAATGCCAACGCAACTTTCAGCCAAAATAAAATAAAAGATTTTACTGAATATGTTGACGATTGGGACACCTGGGGGCAGCAGTCATTTGAACTAGGAACCACCGATTTGGCCTTTTCTCCCAATTTTACAGGTAACAGCCAGATCCTGTTTGCTCCGGCCAAAAACTTCTCGTTAAGTCTACTCTCTAATTACGTAGGAAAACAATACATTGACAACACTTCAAATAAAGACAGAGTGCTGGATGCCTATTTTGTAAGCAACCTGAAAATTGATTACAGTTTAAAAACCAGCTTTTTCGACGAAATTGTTTTGCACTGTATGGTGAATAACCTGTTTAACGAAGAATATGAATCGAATGCCTGGGTTTACTCCTATTTCCTTGGTGGTGAACGCTATAAACAAGATGGCTACTTCCCGCAGGCAGGTACAAACTTTATGTTCGGAATCGATTTTAGATTCTAACAAATAACAAGCGATAAAGCATAAGCTAAAAACGGCCGCATTTCCCGATGCAGCCGTTTTTTATTTAATATTTGTCTACTCTTTCTACGCTAAAATCACTTTCCCTTCAATTTCCAACAACAAGTCGTTGCGGCAAATATCGGCAATGATGTATACTACAGGTAGGTTTCCGTAATGTTGTTTGAAAGTACGTTTGATAGCAGCAAAATCTTTCCTGTGTTTTACGTAAACACGAGCATGACTGAATTTAGGCTCCAAACCATTCTCAGAAATAGATTTCAGTACATCATCAGAATACAATCGCTTAATATTTTCAATGGTCACTTCAGTTTGCATAACAGGATCATCAACTCCCATTGTTTTCTCGCCTACAATAGAAGCCGTTCCCGAAATAAGGATCAATTTCTTATCATAATTCTCCAGATAACGAGCCCGTTCAAACTTTGGAGTAGTTTTTATTACGCACTCGTCACCCACCAACACCTTTCCGCTGTATTTGTGAGCAGAAATTTGCCCCGGATTATCTACTGGTTTTGAGACTATTTCATTTGAATCTACTGCAATAAATTCAATAATTACACCACCTCTGTTCATCCCGATTCCGGTTGCTGCCGGATAACCGGTTTCAAGAAAAGCGTCGCCGTAATACTTTGATCGAACATTATTGAATTCCTGGTAGCGTTGCTCTTCCCCATCAAAACCAAGGATATCTTCCAGGTAGTTCCACTGCCGAATAATATTTTTCATGCCCATTCCTGCTTGCTGAAGTAACTCAACAAGATTGGTAAAGGTTTTCTCTGCGTTCACCTTGCACGATGGATTGTGATTTGCCTGCACCATTCCGATTAAAAAACGGGAAATCCCGTTATCGAACAATGCTGCATTATTATCTCCAACTGAAATGGATTTCATGTTCCATACAGCCGGATCATAATAAAAAGCCTCAATTACGATCTTACAAGTCAACGGTGGTTGGGCAATAAAATTCTGAACAAATTTTTCAGTAAATAACTCATCCACCCTGGTCAGAACTTGTTTCATCAAACTGGCGTAATCCTGGTCTGATTTTGTATCTACAAAATAATTAAGCTTGAAAATTTTTTTCCCCGAATTGATCAACTTTACCTGTTGCAGGCAGTCTTCGATTTGTTCCTGAACTGTACCACAGGCATGCTTAGGTTTAACATAGATTCTGTCGCCGTGTAAAAAAAACATTCGTAGTAGTTTAGTTAGACCTCAAAAGTAGAAAATTTTGACAGAAACAAGTGTGATTTTTTTAATAATCTCCGTTCGCTTTTCCTCCATTCAAAACAGCTACAGTAGAACCGATCCCCAAACGGTCTGCACCCTGCTCCAGATAAGCCACAGCAGTTTCCCAATCCCTTATTCCGCCTGAAGGTTTGATCTTCATCCGATCGCCTACGGTTTTTACCATAACATCCACATATTCAGGCTTTGCCCCACCTGGACCAAATCCAGTTGAAGTTTTTACAAAATCAGCACCCGATTCGAACGAAAGTTCACATGCTTTTGCAATTTGCTCCGGTGTCAGAAAACCGCTTTCCTGAATCACTTTTACCAAAATTCCATGTTTATGAGCCACCTCAACAACGGCTTTGATATCGTTCAGTACATACTCATAATCCCCTGACAAAAAACGGCCGATATTCATCACCATGTCAATCTCATCCACACCGTCTTCAATTGCCTGCTTTGCCTGAAAAGCCTTCACTGGAGTTGCATCTGCTCCATGTGGAAAACTGAGGACACAGGACACTTTTACATCGCTGTCTTTCAGCAAGACCTTTGCAGCGCTAATATCACAAGGTTTTACACACATACTGTACACACCGTTTTCCATACACATTAGTGCGTTCTCCTTTAAATCAACCATCGTTTGATCGGGTTTTAACACTGCATGATCGATGGTTTTCGCTACTTGTTCTCTTGTATACATTTTATTCCTTTGTTATTGCGTTTACAACTTCCAATGCTTTGGCCAGATCGCTCTCGAGAACAAACAAGTCAATCGCAGAAGGAACACCTTCACCAAAACCGGCAGCCAGGCCTTCCTTGTACCCATCTTTCACCAATGAATAAATTCCCTGTGCTTCCAGCTCAACTTTCAGACGATTAATAATGACATCGCCTCCGGTGTAAATTTTAACAATATTATCTTCCATTTCCTTACACATTAATCTTCCATCTCTTTTAAAATCTGTTCCACCTGCTCATTGGTTTTGGTGAGTTTGTCTTTACAGAACTTGAGCAATGTTGATACCCGTTTCACTTTCTCGGCCAACTCATCGACATCCAGTTCCTCGTTCTCAATTTTTTCGAGAATATCTTCAATTTCAGCCATCGCTTCGCGGTAGCTTGTTGTCTTTTTAGCTGTCATGTTCTGTTTTTTTTATGATCTGGCTTTGCGTTGTTCCGTCAGCAAAACGGGTTTCCAGTTCTTCTCCCAGATTAAGCTGTTTTACCGATTTCACAATTTTACCATCCTTCAAAGTTAATGTAAATCCGCGTTTAACCACGTTCTCAGGATCAAGTAAACGAACCGTATTTTCATTCAGCCTGACACGTTCGCTTTCGTGTTGCATCCATCGTCGTGATTTCGAAATGCTTAGGTCGGTCAAATGCTGCAGACGCGACTCCTGTTTCAGAATTACTTCTCCCATAATTCGTTTTAAAACCCGCTGTTTTCTGCTGATGTTGTTTTTTGCTTCCACCATCCAAACCGAAACCGATGTGTCGAGAAGATGGTTCATACGGCTTATTTCGTGCTGTTTACGATAAGAGAATGAACCGATATCCTGTTGCAACCGGTTTCCTGTCCGGTTGAGATCCTGTTGTTTATCACGAATATATTCCGAAACAGTTTCCTCCAGTCTTTCCACCAAATTCTCTAACTGGGCATTCTGTACTTCAAGCCTTTCACGAATGGTTTGAACCACACCCTTTTCCAGTTCCAGCAAACGATCGTAAAAACGTTCCATCCCGGCAATCAGAAATTCAGCAACGGCAGTAGGTGTTTTTAAACGGGTGTGCGCCACCAGGTCGATAATGGTATCATCTTTTTCATGTCCTATTCCCGTAATCACCGGAATTGGAAACTGCGTAATGTTAATGGCCAGGTCGTAATTATCAAAACTGCTTAGATCGGCTGTGGCTCCACCACCACGGATAATCACTACCGCATCGAAAAAATCTTCGTACTGAAAAATGCGATCCAGCGCAGCGATAATCGACGGAACGGTTTCTACACCCTGCATACTTGCCTGAAACAGTTTTCTATAAAACTTAAAACCGTATTCGTTATTCTGAAGTTGATCTATGAAATCCTGATAACCGGCTGCTGTTGCTGATGAAATTACAGCAATTCTCTGGGGAACCAGTGGCAAATGAAGTTCTTTGTTCATCTCGAACACTCCTTCGTTTTTGAGACGTTCGATGATTTCGCGACGCTGCATAGCCATGTCGCCTACGGTGTAGGTGGGATCAATGTCTTTAATGTTCAGGCTCAGCCCGAAAGAAGCATGGTATTCCACCGAAACCTGCACCAGAATTTTTATTCCCTGTGTAAATGTCTGTCCGGTTGTGGTTTCAAAATAAGGTTTCAGTATCCGGTAAGTGTACGACCAAACGGTGGCACGCGAACGGGCAATAATATCGTTTCCAGCCTTTTCAATCAGTTCAAGATAACAATGCCCGCTCCGGTTTTCCTTGAGTTCGCTTACTTCAGCCACTACCCAGATTGCCGCCGGAAAAGCTTCCTGCAAAGCCCCCCCGATTAACTGGTTCAGTTCAGATAAAGTAAGCTTCTGATCCATTTATTTCACCACATTTATTTTAAAACTTTCGTTTGCCGACCCGTTGTTTATACGAAGTACGTACATTCCGGTTGTCAGTGCAGGAAGATCGTTGAGTATTATTTTCTGACCGGCACTTTTTATCCATCTCTTCAATACATTTCCCTGTAGCGAGTACAATTCAATCTGTACATTTTGAGTTGGAGTTAAAAGTGCCCAAATAACCAGTTGATCTTTCACCGGATTCGGAAACACTTTCCAGCTTGAAAGCGTTTCAATGTTTTCAGTTGAATTATATCCCAGTAACTCGGATGCTATTTTCATATCTGGAATTCCATATCCAAGCAGCGAGTCAGGCGAGTTGTACTGACTGGCGCTCCTTTCAATGGCTTCTTTTATTTCTACGGCTGTTTTTTCGGGAAACATCGACCACAAACTAGCAGCCATACCTGCCATCACCGGTGATGAAAAAGAGGTACCTCTAACTAATCCCACATTTCCGTTTGTCAGCTGAGCTGCAGTAAGATATCCCATTGCAGCAACATTGGGTTTAATTGCACCCCCGTAGGCAGGACCGGCAGATGTAAAAGATGCAGGTACCATATTTTTATCCACTGCTCCTACTCCAATAACATTGGTTCCGTCGGAAGGAGCAATAATCCGAAACCAATCTTTATCGCGTTCATTACCGGCACTGGCAAAAACCAAAATCCCCCGCGAAGCTGTAATGTTGGCAGCCTGTGTCACACGGGTGGTTTTTCCGTCCATATCGGCATAAGTATGATCCGTAGAAGGATCATTAAAAGTATAATACCCCAGCGAAGAGTTGATGACATCCACACCGGCACTGTCAGCATACTCGGCAGCTACAGCCCAGTTATCTTCTTCAATGATGTATTCTGTAGCTTTGTCTTCAGAACGCAGGAGCAGGTATGAAGCCTCGGGTGCAGTTCCAATTAACTGACCAGGAATATTTCCTCCCATAGTCGATAAAACACTCATTCCGTGGGAATCTGTACTCCAGAAATCAGAATCCGGAGTTACAAAATCACGAGTTCCCAAAATCTGCCCATTCAGCCACAAACTATCAAAAGCCGGTAACTGATCTGCCTTTTCAAAACCGGCATCCAACACGGCAATTTGTATCCCCTCTCCCCTGTAACCTTTCTCATGAAGGAATTGACCATTCAACATTCCAACCTGGTACACCGAGGCGCCATAAAGGCTTGTATCAATCGGTAGGCTTTCTGTAATTTGTTCTTCCGCAAATTTATGATGCGCACTTTTAGTCATCACACCAGGTTTGGTCAACTGAATTTCCTTCACAAACGACCAGCTTAATATAAAATCTATTGTTTCGTACGAAGTCGCAACAGTAATCTCATTGAGCCATTTTGAGGCATGAACAAAGGAAACATCAAGGGTTAACACCGAGTCGATATAATTTTGATTCACCGGCAAATCCAACGAGTCGATTTCAATATTCTGGTTCACGCGGCGCTGAATCGCTCTCTCTGAAAGGTAGTCCTCCGGATGGTCCAAAGTAAAAGGAGAATTGTTTTTATCGGTAAAAGCAATCCGGAAATAATTCTGAGCAGTTGTTGAGAGCATCAGAAAAAAAACAAAAAAAAGGGTGAGCGTGCTCCGTTTCATGCATTCCTCCTTTATTGTGAGTTTAAAAAGGCAAAATAACGAATCTTCGGGAAGATTAACGATTCATCCGGTTTTTTAACATGTATTCCGACGGATCTTCCATAAATTTCTCGGGATCCATCAACACATCTTTGTTTTTTTCCAACTCCTGCATCTGCAAATTATCCACGCTGTCGCGAACCTGAGGATTCAGAATTTTCCCCTGATCGTACTGAAGGGTGTATCGCAGATCGCCTTCCCGGTTATAATATTTCCAATCGCCGTCGCGCAGGTTGTTTCTGTATGAAGCAACCATCTCCTGCCGTCCGTTCTCGAAATACACCAGGAACAGACCGTCGCGCATGTTGTCTCTCATTTTGCATTGCAGGTAAGGTTCACCGTTTTTAAAAAAGACCTTGTAATCGCCGTTCTGTTCCCCATTCTGCCAGTGTGTTTCTTCCATCACTTCGCCGGTATCGTAATAGCGGTGTGCCACGCCGTTTTTAATGCCGCCAACATAGGTTTCATCCGCCACCAACCGGTTTTGGTTAAAGATTTTCCAAAGGCCTTCTTTCCGTTCGTTAACATAAGCGCCTTCTGCCACTTTGTTTTTCCACACATCGAAAAGCTGGGT
>DAOPJR010000011.1:7678-54662 GCA_035399765.1 Draconibacterium sp.
AGGCTGAACGATAGTTCGCCGATCAAATACTTCAAATCTGTTCCTAACTAAATTATTTCTGTTTGATTTTATCTTGCCGATTTACGCCATAATATTCTTAATCGCAAACCAATATCAGAGAGATTTTAATCATAAAATCCTACAGCTATATCGCTGTAAAACATATAATTAAAATATAATTTACACTAACTTTAATAGGAGTTTAACAAAACAAAAAAATTGCATACGCTATTCCCGACTCTGAATTAAATCATTTTATTAAAACCAATAACTAACAACTCAACACTATGAAAAAAAGAATCTTTTTACTTTTTTGGGCCTGGATATTTACGGGCTCACTGGTTAATCCTCTGACAGCACAAGACATTACCGGCAAATGGCATGGACTGCTTGAATTTCCAGGAACAGCTTTACGCTTAGATATAGACATAAAACAACAAGATGGTCAATATTCTGCCGTTGGTTACAGTCCCGATCAGGGGAATTTTCCCATTCCTATTGATGTATTTAATTATTCTAATGGAAAACTAAATTTTGCTATCACTGCACTGACCGTAAAGTACTCCGGTGAGATGGACCTGGCTACATCAACCATTAGGGGTACTTTTGAACAATACAATCAATCCTTTCCATTAGTGTTAGGTCGTCAAGTAATCGAAGCGCCCAAAGGCAGTCCAACCTGGCTAAAAGAACGACTTGACAAACAGGAAACATACATTACTATGCGCGATGGTGTGCGTTTATTCACTTCCATTTATACTCCCAAAGATACCAGTAAGACTTATCCTATTCTGATGACCCGCACGCCCTATAGTATAGAACCTTACGGCCAAAATATCTATTCTCCCCTTCTTTCTGTGAATACAAACCTGATTGAAGAGGGTTATATTTTTGTATTACAAGACGTGCGGGGCCGCCAGATGAGTGAAGGTGATTTTGTTAATCTCCGACCTTATATTTCCAATAAAAAGAATAACAATGATGTTGATGAAAGCACCGACGCTTATGATGCCATTGATTGGCTGGTCAAAAACGTGGCATACAACAACGGGAAAGTGGGCGTTTTTGGAATTTCATATCCGGGGTTTTACTCAACTATGTCGTTGATCGGAGCACATCCTGCTTTGAAAGCAGTTTCGCCACAAGCCCCTGCTACCAACTGGTTTATCGGCGATGATTTTCATCATCAGGGGGCATTTGCCTTAATGGATGCCTTTAACTTTTTCTCTGCTATTGGAAAACCACGCCCCCAACCAACCCGGGCGTTTGCAACACCTTATATGATTCCGGGTCAGGACAATTATAATTATTTTCTGAAGATGGGAGCTGTAAAAAATGCGACAACAATGGCATTGGGCAACGACATTGAATTCTGGAATGAAGCGATGGAACATCCCAACTACGACGAATTCTGGAAATCCAGAGATCCACGCCCTTATTTAAACAAAATAAACCCAGCGGTACTGACTGTTGGTGGTTTATTTGATGCGGAAGATTGCTGGGGTGCGTGGCATACCTATGAGGCGATAGAACAACAAAACCCACCTTCTACATCCAATCGTCTGATGATGGGACCCTGGTCGCATGGACAATGGGCCGGCGATCCGGGAGAGCATCTTGGAAATTTTCATTTTGGAGCTAATACCGGCGAGCATTACAAAAAAACGGAACTTGAATTCTTTAACTATTATCTCAAGGATAAGGGCAATCTATCGATGCCCGAAGCTGATATATTCATTACCGGAGAAAACCAATGGCATTCGTTCGACGCCTGGCCTCCTGAAAATGCAATTGAAAAAACACTTTATTTTCAACCTGACGGCAGTATTAAAATGGAAAAACCAACGACTACAACCAGCTACGATGAGTATGTTTCTGATCCGATGAGACCAGTACCTTACACGGAGGACGTTGGTCTTGAACGAACCAGGGAGTACATGTGCGATGACCAACGTTTTGCTGCCCGCCGCCCCGATGTAATGGTCTATCAAACTGATCCCTTAACGGAAGACATGACCATTACAGGCCCTTTTGATGCCGACCTTTTTGTAAGTACTACCGGCACAGATGCCGATTTTGTAGTAAAACTAATCGATGTATTTCCTGACACTCTCAGTAATTATCCGTCAAATGATAAAAAGGTTCCGATGCAAGGTTACCAGATGCTTGTGCGCGGGGAAATCTTCCGTGGTCGCTATCGCAACAGTTACACAAATCCTGAAGCTTTCGCTCCTGGAGAAATCACAGAAGTGAAATATGAATTGCCCGACATTGCTCATACTTTCAAAAAAGGTCATCGGATTATGGTGCAGGTCCAGAACTCCTGGTTCCCTTTATTCGACCGAAATCCACAGCAAATGGTGGACATTTACAAATGTTCAGATGATGATTTTCAAAAGGCAACGATGCGGATTTATCACGATGCAAAAAACACTTCAGGGATAACAGTGATGGTGTTGGAAGAATAGTGGGTTAGACATTCGATTGTAACAACTCAAATTAAATACTAACCAAAAAATAACCAAAATGAAAAGAACTTTATTTACTATGGTATTTATTGGAATCTTATTCCAGACAAGCTTTTCACAAACCTTTAACAGCGCCAAACTGGATAGTTTTTTTAATTCACTTGACGAAAATAATAAGGTAATGGGGAGTGTAGCTATTTCCAAAGACGGAAAGATTATATATACTAAATCCGTTGGATTCTCTGACGTTGAAAACAAAATCAAAGCTGACAATAACTCAAAATACAGAATTGGTTCTATCTCAAAAACATTTACTTCTGTATTGGTTCTAAAAGCAGTAGAAGAGAAAAAACTGCAATTAAACCAACCAATCGAGAACTATTTTCCGACCATTAAAAATGCCGGAAAAATCACTATTGAGAATATGCTCTACCACCGAAGCGGTATACACAATTTTACTGAAGATAAGAATTATATGACCTGGAATACACAACCCAAGACAGAAAAAGAAATGATTGAAATTATTTCAAAAGGAGGGAGCGATTTTGAACCAGATAGTAAATTTCAATACAGCAATTCCAACTTTGTGCTCTTAACTTATATTCTTGAAAAGGCTTTACAAAAGGACTATTCCGAACTACTAAAAGAATATATTACTCAACCTTTAGACTTGAAAAACACCTACTTAGGAGGGAAAATTAATTCAACTCAGAATGAGTGTAAATCATATCGTTTTAATGAAAACTGGATACTTATGTCTGAAACAGATATTTCCATTCCTTTAGGTGCTGGAGGTATCATTTCCTCACCAAGTGATTTAGTGACCTTTGCCGATGCTTTGTTTGCTGGGAAGTTGCTGAAACCGAAAAGCCTTGAAATGATGAAAACCATAAAAGACCAATTCGGTATTGGATTAACGCAGTTGCCATTTTATGAAAAGGTCGGTTATGGACATGGAGGAGGTATTGATGGTTTTAATTCTATATTTTCACATTTTCCTGATGAAAGAATTTCATATGCCATAACTATAAACGGCACAAATTATAACACAAATGATATTTCAATTGCGGTTTTAAGTGCAGCTTATAACAAACCATATGATATGCCCGAATTTTCACTTTATGAAGTTAGTCCAGAAGATTTGGATAAATATATAGGCGTTTACTCTACGCCAGCTATCCCTATGAAAATTACAATTACAAGGGATAACAAGAAACTAATTTCTCAGGGTACAGGGCAACCTTCTTTTGAACTTGAAGCGACAGGAAAAGACAAGTTTAAATTCGACATGGCAGGAATTGTAATCGAATTTAACCCAACTGAAGCAACAATGATAGTTAAACAGGGAGGAATGGAAATGTTGTTAAAAAAAGAATAAACAATTTTACACAACACGGTGAACATTGCAACACTGTACGCGTCTGCCTGAAGCAAACAGGGATCCTAATCAATAAAAACAAAACCTGGTATGAAGAAAATCTTGATTATTTTAGGACTCGCCTTATTAAGCCTTACCTCCTCAAAAGAAAACATCCAAATTACCTATGTTGCCAACTGCGGATTTTTATATGAGTCATCCTCTCAAAAAGTTTTAATTGATCCATTCGGTACCCGTTTCGGAAATTTATTTAACCTACCCTCCTCCGAAACGATGACTAAAATTGAAAACGGCACCACACCTTTTGATCAAATCAACCTGGTGCTGATTACACACATTCATGGCGACCATTTTGATCCGTTTCCGGCTGAGAAATTTCTGCTTCAGAACACTCATACACAACTGGTTTGTCCGCCACAGGTACGGCAGCAAATGAAGGACTCGTGCCAAAATTTTGTACAAATAGAAGCGCAAATTTTAAGCCCGCAGCTTTCAATGAGTGAAATAAAGACCATTCCGGTTAATGGAATTCAGCTTACCATTGTAAGAATGCAACATGGAACAAACAGAAGTTTGCAGGAAGTGGATTACAAGGACTACACCGACTATGAAAAAACGGAGGATTACGGATACCTGTTCGAACTCGGCAACAAAGTTATTTTTCACCAGGGCGACGGATGTTTGAAAATCAACCAGGAAGCATTGGATAAACTGAATCAAAAAGTGGATGTTGCATTTTTAAGTTATTTCGACTGGGATACATCCTCATTCAACCTACTGAAGGACAAACTACAGGCACAAAATATTATTTTTATGCACGGAACCAAACCTGCAAAAGAAAGAGAAAAAGAAGAATTCAAAGTAATGGAACCAAAACTGATTCTTTTCAACCAGGAACTGGAAAACAAAACGTTTTGAGACCCATCAAAACCTAATTAAAAGAATGGAATATATACATTAACTACAAATACAAACGTTTCAAAGTAAAAATTTAGCCGATTTAAATAGTATGAATATCGATATTCTTGAAGCCGAACAAAGTGATTTGGAAGTAATACTGCAATTACAAAAAGATTGTTACCTGACAGAAGCTGAGATTTATAATGATTATGAAATTCAACCGTTAAAACAGGATATAAATTCGCTGGTAAATGAGTTTAAACACTGCACGATTTTAAAAGCCGTAATAAATGGGGAAATAATCGGTTCTGTTCGTGGTTATATTGAAAATAATACATCATACATTGGAAAACTGATTGTAAAAAGAGAGTATCAAAACAAAGGAATTGGACGCCTGCTTCTTGATTCAATGGAATCGGTTTTTAATTGTAATCGGTTTGAATTATTCACAGGACTGAAAAGTGAAAAGAACCTTCATTTATATACCAAACAGGGATACACAGAGTTTAAAAGACAATATATTGACGACAACTTAACACTGATTTACCTGGAAAAGAGAAAATGAAATATCAATAGTACACATCAGTTATTCTGCAACTGTTATTCACCGCATTAACTAAATTGAATGATGAAAAAAGTACTTACCGGATTAGTTATCCTCCTGTTTCATCTGGCAGGCTTTTCGCAAATACAGGATAAAATCATCAGGATTTCGGACGATATCGGATTAATTCAGATTTCGGAGAATGCTTTTATTCATGTATCCTATGCAAATACGTCAAACTGGGGGCGAGTTGCAGCAAATGGATTGATACTTACCGATAGAAAACAAGCCTTTCTTTTTGATACGCCTTGGAACGATGCACAAACTGCAGAACTGGTTTCGTGGTTGAAGGATAACTTGAATACAGAGATAATTGGATTTATTCCGAATCACTGGCACGAAGACTGCATGGGCGGATTGGGATATCTTCAAAAACAGGGGATAAAATCGTATGCCAACCAACTAACCATTGATTTAGCAAAAAAAGAAGGACTTCCTTTGCCGGAACAAGGATTTAGAGATTCACTGGAACTTAAACTTGGAGAAAAAGTAATCGATTGTTATTATTTGGGAGCCGCCCATTCGATGGATAATGTTGTAGTTTGGATTCCCTCTGAACAGATTTTATTTCCAGGATGTATAGTGAAAGATATCAACTCAAGAAATTTAGGAAATACTTCAGACGGAGACCTGAGTACTTATCCTAAAACACTAATCAAACTGATGAATAAATTCCCCTCTGCTAAAATTGTCATACCCGGACACGGAAAACATGGCGGAACAGAATTGATTCAGCACACATTAAAACTGACAAAGAATTAAATAATAGTGTTTATAAATAAGGTTCGCCAGCAACTCAAAAGCCGGTAAAAATCTTCACAAGCTTCAAAAACCTTCGTATTTCTTAAACTAGTTTATTTTTCTGCGGCATCGGAGCCCCTATCTTTGTAAAAGATTTTAGTATCTGTTTTTATTTATTGGATATTAAAAGTGACACAACAACAAGGCTGTGCCTAAATCGAAAACAAAGTTGAACAATAAAAATTTAAGAAAATGGAAACGAATAGTAACACAGTTTGGGTACTCGACCCAACACATAGTGAGATTACTTTTAAAGTAAAACACTTAATGATTTCGAATGTAAAAGGTGAGTTTAAAAACTTTAACGCCACGGTGGAAGGTGAAGATCTTGAATCGGCTAAAATCAGGACCAGTATCGAAGCAGCTTCGGTTTTTACCAACAACACTGATCGTGACAATCACCTGAGAAGCGCCGATTTTTTCGATGTTGAAAATTTTAAAGAACTGACCTTCGAAAGTACTTCGTTTAAAAAAGTGGATGACGACGAGTATAAACTCACAGGATTACTCACCATCAAGAACGTTTCGAAAGAAGTAACCCTCGATGTTGAATTTGGGGGAATAATGAAAGATCCCTGGGGAAATGAAAAAGCCGGATTTTCGCTGGAAGGAAAAATCAACCGAAAAGACTGGGGTTTGAACTGGAATGCAGCGCTCGAAAGTGGCGGTGTTTTGGTAAGCGAAGATGTGAAAATACAGGCAGAAGTACAGTTTGTTAAGCAAACATCTTAACATATTGAATGAGGAGGAAACAGTTTTTAAAAACTTTGTCTTTATTACCGGTAACAGGAATTGCCATGAATTTGAATGGGTTAAATAAAATAACATCGGGTTACGGCAATACTGCACCCATGCCTCTACTCTTTCTCGGACATGGAAGCCCGATGAATGCTATCGAAGACAACGAGTTCACCCGGAATTTCAAATCGATTAGTACCCGGTTTGAAAAGCCACGTGCCATTTTATGTATTTCGGCACACTGGGAAACCCGGGGAACTTACATTACTGCTAATGAACATCCTCCAACTATTCATGATTTCGGAGGTTTTCCTAAGGCACTTTATGAAGTTCAGTATCCTGCTCCGGGAAATCCCGGCTTAGCCAAAGAAACGCAGGAACTCATACAAAATACTAATGTTGGTTTAACTGATAAGTGGGGACTCGATCACGGAGCGTGGAGTGTGATCAGGCACCTTTATCCCGAAGCAGATATTCCGGTTATTCAGATGAGCCTGGACTATTTACAGGGAGCACAATTTCATTATGAACTAGGAAAAGAATTGGCTTCTTTGCGTCAAAAAGGAGTTCTGATCATTGGTAGCGGCAACCTGGTACACAACCTGCACCTGGTAGCCTGGAATAAATTGGACACCTCAGGTTTTAGCTTCGACTGGGCAGAAGAAGCACGCACTAAAATGAATGACTGGATTCTGTCGGGCAACCATCAGGCCCTGATCGATTACAGGAAACAAGGCCGTGCCTTCGAACTGGCAATTCCAACGCCCGATCATTACCTGCCTTTGTTGTATGTACTTGGTTTAATGGATAAAAAAGATGAAATCTCGCTTTTTAATGATAAAGCAATTGGTGGGTCGCTGAGCATGACTTCGGTATATATCAGCCAGCAATAAAAACACAGAATACAAAAACAAAAGCTCCCGGAAGAACAACCGGAAGCTTCTACCTTTTTTACGTTAATAAAAAGTACCAATCAGTAATCCATACCCCAACGCTCGCTTGGATCGCCGGGCAGTGCCACCTCCTTAACCGAAAATTTTAATACATAAGGCTGAACAAGAAAAATATAGTCAGCATAACTCATTTGTAACAGTTCGGTGTGGCTTCCGGCGTTAAATGAAATCGTCTCATCTTCGGCCAGCGATTGTGCCACAAAAACTTCCATATTGTATAGATTTCCGAATGGTGGCATGGCTCCCACTTCGCAATCGGGGAACAAATACCTGAATTCTTCTTCGGTAGCCAACGAAACATGATGGTTTACAAATAGTTCTTTTAACAGATCAAAATCAATCTGGTAGCTGGCCGGTAAAACTGCCATAGCCATTTTATTGTCCAGTTTGATCATCACAGTTTTAGCCAATTCCTTACCCGAGATGTGAGTTTTGGCTGCAATTTCCTGCGCTGTAAATGCGCTGGAATGGCGAATGCTTACATACCTGATGTGGTTTGCATCGAGGAATGCTTTTAATTTTTTGCAAGGCATAATCCACGTTTTTTAGTTCATACATCTGAAAATGAATCCGGCAAGAAAACAAGTATTTATTTTACTGAAAGCACTGTTTGAAGGTTACGAAAAATAGAGGATTAAATTTTAACTGATTCTCTATCCCAAAGAGTATCATTTTTCCCTCTTCTAAGGAGGGGTGGCAGCGACACGAATTTAGCCATGAAGTTCTAATCTCAATTTCGCTGACGGAGTGGTGTATTTTAACTAAGAATCTTTAACAAAAAAAGGCTGCCCAACAGGACAGCCGTACAACGTTAATTGATTTTCAGACTATGTTATGCAAGATATGATTCAAGCATCCAGATTCGTTTTTCGGTGGCACCAATCCATTCGCTAATCATGGCTGCGGTACCTTCGTCGCCGTTTTCGCCGGCCATTTCCAGAATTTCTTTAAAACTTTTCAGGAAATAGCGGTCGCCACTCAGTACAATTGACACACCTTTTCTTCCATCGGTAATATTTACAACCTGTTCGAGTTTTGCCACTTCCAGGTAATCGCCAAAAGTATGCAGTGGTTGCCCACCCAACATCAGAATGCGTTCTGCAATTTCATCCACTACTTCAGAAGCCCCGTTATAATACTCTTCGTATTTTTCGTGCAAGGCAAAAAACATTTGGCCTTTTATATTCCAGTGCAAACCTCTTAAGTTCTGATAAAAAATTTGGTAATCCGCCAGTAACTGGTTCAATTTCTCTACGATGTTTTGATTTTTTGTTGTCATAATTATCTTGTTTTTATTGTTTATTTCTTACGACTCAAAGATACTATTAACAATATTTATTAGTTTTATACTCCTATAACTATCGATAATAAATGAACTTACCACAACTTGAATATTTTCGCGAATTGTATATATCCGGCAGTTTCTCGCTTGCAGCTGAAAAACTGGGTATTACGCAACCTGCCTTAAGTCTGCAAATTCAGAAACTGGAAGAAGAACTTGATTTTAAGTTAATTGATCGCGCAAAACGCCCGTTAAAACTGACAGACGAAGGCACAGTCTTTTACCGAAAGGTGATTGAGATTCTGCAACAAGTAGATCAGTTAAAGGATGTAGTTATGGAGTTGGGTGATGAAATTAAAGGTATTCTGAAGATCGGGATCATTCCTACATTGGCGCCCTATCTTGTTCCACTGTTTCTGAATCGACTCAGTGAAAAATATCCATCGCTGCACATCGAAGTTTTCGAGAAGAAAACCGAGGAAATTATCGCTGATATGAAAATGAGTCACCTCGATTGCGGGATAATCAGTACACCGGTTTCGGAGCACAACCTGACTGTGTGGCCTCTATTTTACGAACGCTTTTTTGCTTATGTGTCGGATAAACATCCGCTGTATAATAAGGAAGCGTTGTCGGTTGCAGAAATTGACGACAACGATCTCTGGTACCTCGAAGAAGGTAATTGTTTTCAGAACCAGGTGAACTCGTTATGTAACCTATCGCCCCGAATAGAGGCTGGTCGTAACCTGATTTACAGAAGCAGTTCCATCGATTCCCTGCGCAGGATTGTTGAAAATGAATGTGGGATCACCTTTGTTCCCGAACTGGCTACCATTAATATTCCGGCCGAACAGGAAGAAATGATTAAGGAATTTTCGGACGATCATCCGGTGCGCGAAATAAGTTTGATTACGTTAAAAAGAAGTGCGAAAGAACGACAGGTAAAAGCGTTGCAAACTGTCATCCGCAACAGCATCCCGAAACGAATGCTTGAAAACGAAAATGGTCGTGTAATGGATACACTGTTATAAGGAATAACGCATTAATTTCTAATTTTGAAAAGATTTAACATTCCAACTATGAGATGTAAAAAACCTTTCCGCATTTTTGTTTTTATCCTTCTCCTTTTATTCTTCGCGTTTCAGGGAATTAAACTTTACCTGTTTTCCGACGGAACGCCACGGGTACCCTCGCTAACAGAGAAACTTCAGGCTAAAAAAGTAATGATTGTTTTTGCACATCCTGATGATGAATCATACACTACCCAGATACTTACCAACGCTGATAAAGAAGGTGTAGAAACCGCCCTGCTGACATTCACACCCGGCGATGCAGGGACACAGATGCCCCAGGTTTGCCAGCAACAATTTTTGGGAGATATTCGCAAAGCAGAAGTACTGAAAAGTGGTTTTGTACTGGGTGTCGATCATCAAAAAGTGTTTACATATGGTGACGGAACGCTAATGGACCAGAACATAGATTTGCTGACCTCAGATATAAAAACCGAACTGGAAAGATTTCAACCCGATTTGGTGATTACTTTTTGGCCCGAAAGCGGTATGACCGGACACCCGGATCATTGCACGATTGGTAAAGCCACACAACTGGCAGTAGCAAACTATCGTGAGAATTCAGAAAAAAAAGTGAAACTAGCCTACACAATTATGCCACCAAAAGTGGTTTCCCTACTTGGCCAAGATGAAATGAATCGACTTCAGCCAAAGGCAAATTATTCAGTAAAAGCAAAAGCATGGATTAAAACCAGATTGTGGGATATTAATGCTTCGCAGACACAGTTTGTAAAAAACTACACCGGCCTTCCTGATTGGTTACTGTATCGCGTATTGAACAGGGAATATTATTTTGTGGAAGAATAGAAATCAGTAAATCTCTTTTGTCATCCGCTCGGTGGCGGTCATATAATAACGGGCGAAATTCTCGTCTTTCATAAATTCAGTTAGCTGAACTCTCCACGTTTCTGCTTCCTCCGATAATTCAGCGATAAGTTTTTTTGCCTCGGCATTGTTTGGGTTTGCACGAAATTTTTTTATCACAGGAATGAATTCATCCATCCACTTTTCGTAACGGTCCATAAACTGCTGTTGATCATCTAACAATGGAAACTCGGCTTTACTGTTCAGCACTTTTGCAGATAGCTTTTCTCCGGTTACCGCACCGGCACCAATGGTCATTCCCAGTTTTGTTAAAAAGGTTCTTCTTGATTCTTCGTATTCGTTCATCACTCCAATTTACTTCGACTCTGGAAAAGGAACAAGCAATATCTGTTTTTGTTTAAAGAATTATG
Source organism: Draconibacterium sp. (assembly GCA_035399765.1). Classification (GTDB taxonomy): domain Bacteria; phylum Bacteroidota; class Bacteroidia; order Bacteroidales; family Prolixibacteraceae; genus Draconibacterium. The sequence continues at coordinate 19,108 of DAOPJR010000011.1, forward strand.
GGCCAAAAATCATTAAAAAAGCCCCTCCAATAAAGGAGAGGCTTTCACTATATTTTGTTTTTTAAACTTCGGTCTTCTGACCTCTGTCTTCAAACTTTCATTTATTTTACTTCTTCGAAGTCCACGTCTGTCACTTCGCCATCGTCTTTTGGCTGGCTCTGTGCACCGCCGTCAGCGTGAGAACCACCTTGCTGACCGCCTTGCGGGCCACCTTGTGCCTGAGAAGCGTTGTACATCTCCTGCGAAGCAGCCTGGAACACGGTGTTCAGTTCGTTCATGGCAGCATCGATGGCAGCCAGGTCTTTTTGACCATGTGCTTCTTTCAGCTTTTTCAAGGCATCTTCAATCGGTTGTTTTTTATCTGCCGGAATCTTGTCGCCGTATTCTTTCAACTGCTTTTCAGTTTGGAAAATCAAACTGTCAGCCTGGTTGATTTTATCTGCGGTTTCTTTAGCCTTTTTGTCAGCTTCGGCATTGGCTTCGGCTTCTGCTTTCATTTTTGCAATTTCATCGTCGCTTAAACCAGATGAAGCTTCAATACGAATCGACTGCGATTTACCTGTAGCTTTGTCTTTTGCATTTACGTGCAGAATACCGTTGGCATCGATGTCGAAAGTAACTTCGATCTGTGGAATACCACGCGGTGACGGCGGAATTCCGTCGAGGTGGAAGCGGCCAATCGTTTTGTTCCCCGATGCAATCGGACGTTCTCCCTGAAGCACATGAATCTCAACCGAAGGCTGGTTATCGGCAGCAGTTGTAAATGTTTCCGATTTTTTAGTCGGGATCGTTGTATTAGACTCAATCAACTTGGTCATTACACCACCCATGGTTTCGATACCCAATGAAAGCGGGGTAACGTCAAGCAACAACACGTCTTTTACTTCACCGGTAAGAACACCCCCCTGGATAGCAGCTCCAACAGCCACAACTTCATCCGGGTTTACACCTTTTGAAGGTTCTTTACCAAAGAACTCTTTTACTTTACTCTGAATAGCAGGAATACGAGTCGATCCACCAACCAAAATTACTTCGTCAATTTCGCTGGCACTCATGCCCGCATTTTTCAGCGCTTTACGACATGGTTCGATCGTAGCAGTGATCAAACTGTCAGCCAGTTGTTCGAATTTTGCACGGGTCAGTGTCTTCACAAGGTGTTTTGGAATTCCGTTTACCGGCATAATATACGGCAGGTTAATTTCAGTCTGTGATGAGCTTGACAACTCAATCTTGGCTTTTTCGGCAGCTTCTTTCAAACGTTGAAGTGCCATCGGATCTTTGCGCAGGTCGATGCCTTCTTCACTAAGAAATTCAGCAGCCAGCCAGTCGATAATTGTCTGGTCGAAGTCATCACCACCAAGGTGCGTATCTCCGTCGGTTGATTTTACTTCGAATACACCGTCACCCAATTCAAGAATAGAAATATCGAAAGTACCGCCACCAAGGTCGAATACGGCGATTTTCATGTCTTTGTGCATTTTATCCAAACCGTAAGCCAGCGATGCGGCAGTCGGTTCGTTAATAATACGGCGAACTTTCAAACCGGCAATTTCACCGGCTTCCTTGGTAGCCTGACGTTGTGAGTCGTTAAAATAAGCAGGAACAGTAATTACTGCTTCGGTTACTTCCTGACCGAGGTAATCTTCAGCTGTTTTCTTCATTTTCTGAAGAACCATGGCAGAGATTTCCTGCGGTGAGTATTTTCTGTCGTCAATCTGAACACGTGGAGTGTTGTTGTCGCCTTTTACTACTTTATATGGTACACGAGCCACTTCTTTGCCAACACGGTCGAACGTTTCGCCCATGAAACGCTTGATGGAGAAAATGGTTTTGGTTGGATTGGTAATTGCCTGACGTTTAGCCGGATCACCTACCTTACGTTCTCCGTTTTCAACAAAAGCTACAATAGAAGGAGTTGTACGTTTTCCCTCGCTGTTGGGGATAACTACAGGTTCGTTACCTTCCATTACAGAAACACAAGAGTTTGTCGTTCCTAAGTCGATTCCGATAATTTTTCCCATTGTTATATGTTTTAATTTTTTATTGTTCTAAAAATTTACGCTACTGGTAAATCAATGATTGTGCCACGGGAAAATATTGTGAAACAAACGAAAAACTGACACACATTCACAGAAACAGCATCCTTCTTCTGTCAAAAGCGGTGACAAAACGACAGAATTAAAGGATACATTCTGAGGATTAAGGATTAGAAGATGGCGTAATTCAGGTTCAAACTATACTGAAAGTCACTACGACGCGAATCTGAAACGGCACTACCTTGAAGATAATTATCAAACCATCCATAAGACAGATCGAGTCCAATTCGTAATTTTTCTGAAAAGTAGTAATAGGCACTAGTTCCCAGGCTTATTTGTGTAGCATATCCATCCGAATCCAATACTTTCTGATCGTTGCTATTTTTCAGGACGAAGATTAGATAAGTCCTTACGTATGTCCGGGTATTTGGATAATATCCCACTCTACTATTAAACAATAAATTTGAACTATACTTTGTTTCTGAAGAAGATATATTTTCTTGCCTCAATAGTTTGTGATAATAAAAATTCAATCCGAAGTCTGAATCAAATTGCCATTTCAAATTAATTGGCTTTCGATATTTGTATTCGATTCCATATCCGGTATTAAAAGCATCATATAATTGCTCACCTCCCTGTCTATCGGTATAATAATAATTTGGAGTAAAAACTACCTTCCATTCTGTTCCGTTTTCTCTTATCTGCAGAGCACCAAAGCTCCACATATCCTCCAGACCGGTAAAGTAATTAATATCATTTTGACTGATAAGACCTTTTTCCTGCAAGAAAGTATCAAGAACTTTTAACTCTTTTTCCTTTTTTTTCCTGCTATCAAAAAAACGTTCGTTTTTAATAGCCGATATTACTTCTGCAAACTCAAGCATTTCCGCCTCAGATAACGACTCTTTAATCACATTTCTTTTCTCTAGTTCATTCATTATTAAAATTGCTTGTCGGTAATCCTGAACTTGTTCTATTCTCCCTTTTCCAAACCCTAGTCCGACAGAAGGTGAAACCGTAGAACTTTTGTAAGTATAATCCACATCGTTATCTTTCTGGCTCATATAATTAAAATACAGGTAAGGATCAATTAGATAAAACCATTTATTCCGAATAAAGTATTTTGCTTCATAGGAACTTTTAACTGTTGTGTTAAATTCTGAGTCCTCGATTATTCCTGGATGAAGATCTGTCTTTTCTTTAAAAAACGAGGATGAAATCTTTGCATTTAGATTTTCTTGCAGCTTCTTTGTATTTTTAAAAACTGAGTAAAGCAGGTTTCCGTTCCCATCGATATTAAATATATCTAGTTTACTCGAATTGGAATCAATGTAGTTCGCATTACTAGATTCTGATGAACCATTAGTATTTATTTCCAAATCCAATTGATGCCTTTTTATTTCAGGCAATTTGTACTTCGAAAGATCAAAACTTTCGTACTGGGCAAATGCAAACTGGCACATTAGTAATAGTGCGAATACAAGGGAAAATTGTTTCATGACATTAGTTTTATTGAGTTTCTCCGTTAAAACCCAAGAATCATGCCAGTTAACAAAATGTAATTTTCTAAAAAATTTAGAAACATTTTATTGAAGCTGCAGTCATTGTGGTGAATTCAAAAACTTTACTAATTTTAAAAGCATAATTTTTAATTATTATGACAACTAAACCATTACGTACAGCGCCTGATCAAAGGCTGCAATCATTGGATGTATTACGTGGATTCGACATGTTCTGGATTACTGGCGGTGGCTATCTTTTTACCGTAATTGCAAAAGCGACAGGTGCCACCTGGTTGGAGAATACACTGGAGCATGCTGAGTGGGCCGGGTTTCATTTTGAAGACCTCATTTTTCCACTTTTCATGTTTATTGCCGGGATAGCTATTCCATTCTCGGCAGGTTCGAAACTCGACAAAAATGTTCCCCGGAAAAAGCTTTTGGGAAAGGCATTTAAACGAATGTTGATCCTAATTATTCTGGGAATGCTGTACAACGGGGTATTCCAAAAAGGATTGGATGGTGGCCGTTTCCCAAGCGTATTAGGACAAATTGGAGTCGGATACTTTTTTGCTTCGTTGGTTTATCTTTATTTTCCGGATATTAAAAACCGGATCTTCTGGGTATCCGGAATACTTGTTGGCTATGGAATCATCCAGTTATTGATTCCCGTACCTGGGATAGGCGCTGGTGTGCTCACTCCCGACGGGTGTATCAACGGGTACATCGACAAGATGTTACTGTCAGGGCACATTTATCGTGCAAATTTTGATCCCGAAGGAATTCTTTGCAGTCTTTCGGCAACAGGAGTTACTTTATTGGGAACTTTTGCGGGAACAATACTGAAGCAAAAACAAAAAAGCGACTGGCAAAAAATTGGAATGATGGCAGCCATTGGAGCAGGACTTGTGGTACTGGCACTCCTATTATCTACCTTCTACCCGATCATTAAAAAATGCTGGACCTCGACTTTTAATATTCTTACCGGTGGTATTGGTTTTATGTTGATGGCTCTTTTCTTTTTGATTGTTGACCACTGGAAAATCCGTGGATTACTGAACTATTTTCGCATTATCGGTATGAACTCCATCTTTGTATACCTGTTTGTAAGGATCATTGATGTACAACACCTCACTGAGTTTTTCGTTGGCTGGCTTGCCAAACCGATGGGAGAAGTAGTTGGAGGATTCTTCCTGATTATTTCCGGTTTGGCTATAATCTGGCTGATACTTTATTACATGTACAAAAAGAATATATTCTTACGGGTTTAATACCTGCTACGATAAAATGCCAGGGTAAATTCCGGCCCTGGCAATACAAACTGCTCGCCATCGGCAATGCGCCATGCAAAGTCGAAACGGACTCTCGAACCGGTATTTAGCTGCGAGTACCAGGAAAGGTAGGGAATAAAATTGTGACTTAGCGGCCCAACATTACTGAACCCGTTTATTTCGATTCCGGGAACATACCTGATACCAAAATCGAACTGGCTGCGAAGGTTGGAGTAATAACTCCAGCCCAGCTTCAGTTCAGCAGTTATCCAATCTTGTTTTTTATAACGGTTATAATTCAAACTTACTCCGACATTCCTGTTCCATTTTACATTCTGATATTTGTCCCAATTAAATTGTAAAAAGCCACCATATACAAAATCAGGTTCATGATTGTAATATTTGAAAAACGGTCCCATTTCAACCCTTGTCCCTTCATAACGGGGATCAAACTCGCCATAAATCCATTCCGATTGCATCGACTCAGGTGATTCCAGCATCAATTGTCCGCGAACAAATTCAGCCAGTTTTTCAACTTCCTTTTCTGCAAGGTGTCCGCTTCGAACATCGCGGCTGTGTTTCAGATTGGCAATTACCTGTGCAAAACGTGCGATCTCATAATCAGAAAAAATGCGTCCCGGATAATATTTTTCAAGTAAGTAATGCGCTGTCATCAGATGATTCATAGGACTTAGTCGTCCAAACCCAAATCCGGCTTTTGCTTCAATGCCAAGGTGCAATTTATCGTTCCAATCCTTTTTATCAAGCGGAGTAGAAACTCCAAATGAGTCAACGGTTGTTCCATTTGAGTTCTGATTGTAAACATCGTAACGTCCGGTTGCCCGCACATCGATCAAACTGTAGGATTTTGGATCGTAATAATAACGACTCCAATAACGAACTTCGGCGGCTGCCCGCAAACCGTATAAATTATGGCTGGCATCGGTTACTCCAACTTTCGAACTGTCCACCCAGTTCCCGTATCCACCGATTGGTCCCAGATCAAAATAATAATTGAGTTTCTCCTGCTTGTAATCCAGAAGATTCCAGTTTGAATTTTCAAGGCTGTAGGTCCCATTAAAAATACTTTGTTCCTTATACAAACGGGTTACATCGGTTCGCAATTCCTCCTGCTCCTTTCCAAAACTGAAGACAAAACCATTTTTCAACTCATGTTTCTGAAACGAAACCACGGCATTATTGATTTCATTTTCCTGTGCAAAAACACACTGGGTTGCAATTAAAATGGATGTAATAATGAAGAGCTGAATTGAAAAACGAATCGGTCTTTTCATACGATGTAGTTCAGAATTTATGCGCAAAGAAAGCAAACCTTCCTGATATTTCATTTGGAGTGCGGTTAATAAAAGTTAAGGTCACCTTTCTCAACAGCTATTAGGTGTTTTGGCAAGCTAAAAGCTTTGCTTAATTTTGTAACGTAATTCAGATATCAAAAGTATGTCAGTACAAGGTGAAATAAGAAAGGTAACAACGCACCGCTTATCAGAGATGAAGTTGCGTAATGAGAAAATTGCAATGCTTACAGCCTACGATTACAGCATGGCGCAGTTGGTAGACGAGGCAGGTATCGATGTCATTTTGGTGGGTGATTCAGCTTCGAACGTAATGGCAGGACACACTACTACGTTACCCATTACACTAAACGAAATGATTTATCATGGAGCCTCCGTTGTAAGAGCTGTAAAACGCGCATTGGTGGTGGTTGATCTGCCTTTTGGCACCTACCAGGGGAACTCGCGTGAAGCCTTGAGTTCATCTATCAGAATTATGAAGGAAACTGCTGCCGACGCAGTAAAATTAGAAGGTGGAGAAGAGGTGATCGAGTCGGTGAAAAGAATTCTCTCAGCCGGCATACCAGTAATGGGCCACCTGGGATTAATGCCGCAATCCATCCACAAGTTCGGAACTTACACTGTTCGCGCAAAAGAAGAAGCTGAAGCAGAAAAGCTCATTAATGACGCCAAATTGCTGGAAGAAGCCGGTTGTTTTGCTTTAGTTTTAGAAAAAATACCCGCCAGCCTGGGAGAACAGGTTTCAAAAGAGCTTAAAATTCCGGTTATTGGAATTGGGGCAGGCAGTTATGTTGATGGCCAAGTACTTGTGCTGCACGACATGCTGGGAATAACACAACAGTTTTCTCCACGTTTTTTAAGAAGATATCATAACCTGGCGATGGAAATAAAAGGTGCCGTAGGCAATTACATAAACGATGTTAAATCGGAAGATTTCCCGAACGAAAAAGAGCAGTATTAAAACAAGAAAGAAGTTGGAAGCCTGAAGACAGAAGATTATCCACTTCTATTAATCAGCTTGTAGTCTGAGGTTAAAAGCTTATAGCTTATAAATGAAAGTAATATACGAGGACAACCATATCATTATAATCAATAAGGCTTGTGGCGAAGTAGTACAAAGCGACAAGACCGGTGATGAAACTGTAATGGACCGGGTAAAAATCTACCTGAAAGAGAAATACAACAAACCAGGTAATGTTTATTTGGGTCTTCCTCACCGACTCGACCGTCCTACCAGTGGCATTCTTGTTCTGGCAAAAACCAGCAAGGTCCTGCCCCGACTGAATAAGTTATTTCAAACCAAGGATCAGGTTCATAAAGTTTATTGGGCAGTAGTGGATAACCGGCCTCCTAAATTTGAGGATACCATTACACACTACCTCATCAAGAATGAAGAAAAAAACCGCAGTTACGCTTATACGGAGGAAAAACCCGGGTCCAAAATTGCGAGTCTCACTTACAGGCATGTTGCCAGTATTGATCGCTACCACCTTCTCGAAATCGAGCTGCACACCGGTCGTCATCACCAGATTCGGGTACAGTTGCGGCAACTGGGGTTGCATATTAAAGGTGATTTAAAATACGGTTTCCCCAGGTCAAACACGGATAAAGGAATTCACCTTCATGCCAGAAAACTGGAACTCATTCATCCGGTAAAAAAGGAAAAGCTAACGATTATCGCCGATCCACCGGAAGATCCGGTTTGGGATGCTTTTATGGATTTGTTTAATAATGGAAGATTCAGTCCGGTAGATATCTAAAGCTACAAGTATCAGGTATTAAGAATTCAATGCTTTTGGCTTGAATGCCAGGGGAAGAAGGCTTTCTGCCTCATCCAAAACATGAATGTGTTGTTTACCATCCAGAATAATTCGAATGGGCTGATTAAAACGAACCTCGGTTTCAACCAATACCTGCCGGCATGAACCGCACGGTTGTGCAGGTTCTTCCAGAATGCCTTTCCCATTATTGGCAGTTACTGCAATAGCTTTGACCGGTACTCCCGGGAATTTGGCCTGAGCATAAAACAATGCTACACGTTCGGCACATAATCCATCCGTAAAATCGGCATTTTCCTGGTTATTTCCTGTAATCAGCTCTCCGTTTTCGAGCAACACAGCGGCCCCTACCTGAAATTTTGAATACGGTGCATAAGCATTTAAAGCCGCACTTCTGGCAGCTTCTATTAATTGTTTATCCTGTGCCGGAAGTTCAGCGACACTTTCAAATTCTTTAAAAAGTATTTTGATTTCCCTGGTTTGCATATCCAAGATTTTGTTCAAATGTACTATTTTAAAGAGAAATCAACATATTCCGCAATAAAAATGAAAGATATGAGCCTTATTATTACTTAATTCTGACTTTCATATTTTTTACTGATTCACGACGGAAAATCAACATAGGTGCTGAGACTCCTAATGAAAGTGCTGCCAAAACAAAAAATGCTTTCAACCCATTATCTGTGGTTTCTTCCAGCAATTTAAGAAATGTGTTGTGATCTATTTTCTCTGTTAAATGAATAACTCCAAGCATTGCACGGTATGCGAAAGCTCCGGGCACCATGGGTATAACAGCCGGAATAGCCAATACAAATGGCGTTGCATGTTTGTAATGCGCTGCCATAATACTTGAAAAGCCTACCAGCATAGCTCCAAAAAACGATCCCATAATAATACCGCCCCCTAAAGCAAGTATGATAAACTTTAAAGTACCGCCAAAAGCTCCCAACAGAAAAATTGTCAATATAGTTCGTCGGGGGACATTAAATAATATAGCAAAACCAATGGCACCAATACCCAGCCAAAACCAACGATCAATAAAAAGCAGCCAATTTTCCATCGTATTTTGTTTTTATATTCCATAGATTACAATAGCGCTAATCATTCCAAGCGCAATCGAAAACGAAATCATTAAACCATTCACACCTCTTACAATCCCATTCATGATGTTCCCATCCAGCAAATCGGAAAGCGAATTAATTAAAGGGATACCGGGAATCAGGTACAAAACCGAGGTGGCAAATGCATATTCAGGATTTTCTCCAATTTGCATTTTCAGAGCTGCACCGGCGATCATGGATGAAACAAATGCGGCAAAAAAGATCGCTAAGTAAGGATTAAAAGATTTCTTTATGGCTTCCTGCCTGACAAATAAGCCAATAAAAGTAGCTACGAAAGTAACTAACAACTCTATGTATACACCTCCAAAAACCCGGCAAAAACCAGCACCGGCAGCTGATACCATTACCAACACTACCCAGCGTGGATAATGTGGAAGAGCTTTTAAACGTGCCAGTTCCTGTTTTACCTGGTCGAAAGTCCAGTTTTCTTCAACAATCCTCCAACTCATCCGGCTAATCCCGCTTACCATTCTGAAATTGGCACCATGCGGTGAAGTCCGTTTCAGACGACTATAAAAATAATCCTGTTCTTCATCGTAAATAGTGAGCATAAGCGCCCGGTGAGTAATCAGTAAGTCAACTTCATAACCATAAGCATCTGCAATCCGGTTAATGGTAATCCTGATCCGCGAGGAATTGGCTCCCGAACTCATCAGTAAGGTACCAACTTCTAAAAGAATCTTGCTCAACTCGTTAGCCTTTTCTTCTCCGGTAAGATTCATAATCAAGCATTTTGGAAACGCAAAATAAGTTAAAACAAAAAGACCACAAGAAAAAACATGCGACTTTGTTTTCTTAATTCAGGTAAGTTTAACCTGCGGGAAAAAGCATATAAAGCCATAAGGGTTATACACAATCTTACCTAAAACAATCAGTTTTTAGGTATAGTATCTCATACGCTAAATCTTTAGGCAATAAAATTCACGAAGCTTTGTTTATAAATAGAAGATGATAAAAGCGGGTTTCAATTACCGAAAATTTATTTTTGACGAAAATAGCACTAAGCAGATTATAATGAAACATACCCTAATTGTTTTATTTTTTTTATTGGCGAGTTCATCCTTTGCACAAAAAATTACCCGCGAAGAGTATATCCGGCGCTACCAGTTGCTGGCCATCGAGGAAATGAACCGCAGTGGTATACCTGCCAGCATTACCATGGCGCAGGGATGCCTCGAATCAGGTAATGGGAACAGTGAACTTTCGGTTCTTTCGAATAATCATTTCGGAATAAAATGTAAAACCGGTTGGCGCGGCCCCAAAGTATATTATGATGACGACCGTAGAAACGAATGTTTCAGAAAATACACTTCTGTTGAAGAATCCTATATTGACCATACCAACTTTTTGATGGATAACCCACGCTATGCCGAATTGTTTAAGCTGGAGCACACTGATTACAAAGCCTGGGCACGTGGTCTCAAAAAAGCCGGGTATGCAACGGCTCACGATTACGATAAGCGACTAATTAAAATTATAGAAGAAAACAAGTTACATCGGCTCGATCTGAAAATGACCTTCAACGAACTTCCTGCCTTTGAACAAAAAAGTGTAAGTAATGGCAATATTTCCAACAAACTTACCATAAACGCCTATCACCCGCATGAAGTGATGAAGGTAAACCGGGTAAAAGCCGTTGCAGTTCGTGAAGGAGATACTTTTGAAATGATCGCACAGGAATTGGGACTGAATGACTGGGAAATTTATAAATACAACGATCGTAAACCTGGTTACCGCCCCATACCTAACGAAATAGTTTACATTCAACCTAAAAAGAATAAAACCCCGCGCGGATTGGAAACACACCGCGTAGAGGAAGGCGAAAGCATGCATTATATCTCGCAGATATACGGAATTAAACTGAGCGCTCTATATAAACGTAACAACATGACTCTTGGGCAGACACCTGCCGTTGGACAAATTATTAACCTGAGATAAGAGAAAAGATGGAAGCGCGAAGCCAGAAGTTGGAAGAGGTGAAGAAAAATTAGATATAATCTTATCATTGAATTATTAGTCACTGTCGCAGTTGGCAGAAATCAACAAGGAAAATCTGGTATCCGGAATCGAGTATCAATAATCCAAAATTATCTCAGGAAGATTCTTTGGTAGTATCCGATCGGTAAAGAAAATAACGCAATAAAACACGGTCTGTAAAAAGGGTAAACAGCAACAGAACGTTGATACCTGCCACAATCCAGGCATTCGACACGATAAAGTCGAACCATATTTTCCAGTCGTTTTTAAACCAAATGAGAGACATGCCAGCTACCACTACTGAAATTCCGGCAAGCACTGCCAGGTAAATTAAAAATTCTCGGATATACTGTTTCCAGGCAAATTGTCGCCCGGCTTTTTCTGCCAAAACATCAGCAAAATTATCCGGCAGCGAAAAGTCAGGTTCCTGTTTTAAAGCCTGCAAAACGAAATCATCCGAAATTGATTTTTTATCTTTATCCAACATAGTCTGCAAAAATATTTGTTTGCTCCAAACGAGCAACTTTTTCGATCTTACTTTTTAACAACGCACGCGCCCGGTTCAAGTAACTTTTTATGGTTCCTTCGGGCATTCCAGTTATCTCCACAATTTCTTTATAAGAAAACTCTTCCAAATGATAGAGTGTCAATACAGTTCGGTAGTGAACTGGGAGATTTTCAATTAGTTTTAACAGGTATTTCGTGGCTTCCTCTTTTTCCAGCATTTTCTGGTTTGGCCCAGTACCTTTATCCGCAGCAATTAATTTTGCTTCATCCTCAAAACTCAGCTCACTTCGTCTTTTTTGTTTACGAATGTGGGTTATGGCCGTATTGTAGGCAATCGTTGCTATCCAGGTCGACAACTTTGATTCCCCCCGAAACGACTTCAACCTTTTAAATACTTTAATGAACACTTCCTGGCAAACATCTTCAACCTGATCTTGCTGCTGAACAATCCTCCCCACCACATGCAAAACCAGTCGCTGGTGTTTCGATACCAAAAACCGGAATGCATGATTATTCCCGTTTACTACCTGTTGAACCAGTTCGCTGTCTTCCATACTTACCTCATCAGACTCTGAAAGGTATAAAAATGTTACAATTATTTTCAGGAGCCTCAAAGATTTTGTTTTCGAGCGTTTTGTCTAATCTTTACGGCTGCATTTTATATATTTGCGCAAATTTTAAAATCCGATTTTCGATGAACTTTGTTGAAGAGCTGAAATGGAGAGGCATGCTGCACGATATCATGCCGGGAACTGAAGAACAATTGCAAAAAGAAATGACAAGTGCGTACATAGGTTTTGATCCTACCGCCGAGTCGTTGCACATTGGAAGTCTGGCTCCAATCATCCTGCTAAAACGCTTTCAGCTGGCCGGCCACAAACCTATCGCTTTAGTAGGTGGAGCAACCGGAATGATTGGCGACCCGTCGGGCAAATCACAGGAACGTAATCTACTGAATGAAGAAACTCTTCAACGCAACCTGAACGGGATAAAAAAACAGCTGTCGAAATTTATCGATTTTGAAAGCGAAAGCGAAAACAAGGCCGAAATGGTGAACAACTACGATTGGATGAAGGATCTTACTTTCCTGGAATTCATTCGTGATATCGGTAAACACATCACCGTAAATTATATGATGGCAAAAGATTCGGTAAAAAAACGTCTGAATCCGGACGCCAAAGCAGGCATGTCATTTACTGAATTTACTTACCAGTTGGTTCAGGGTTACGATTTCTACTGGCTGAATCAAAACATGGGCTGCAAATTGCAGATGGGTGGATCAGACCAGTGGGGAAATATCACCACCGGAACCGAACTTATTCGTCGTAAATCGGAAGGCGAAGCTTTTGCTTTGACCATTCCACTCATCAAAAAAGCTGACGGAACAAAATTCGGAAAAACAGAATCGGGCAACGTTTGGCTCGATCCGAATTTAACTTCGCCGTATAAATTTTACCAGTTCTGGCTGAATACAACCGACGAAGATGCCGAAAATTACATCAAAATATTTACTTTCCTGAGCAGGGAAGAAACTGAAAGTATCATCGCAGAACACAAGGAAGCACCGCATGCACGTTCGTTACAGAAACGTTTGGCGGAAGAAGTAACCTGCCTGGTTCACTCGCGCGAAGAATATGAAATGGCCGTTGAAGCATCACAAATTCTTTTCGGTCAAGGTACAGCAGAACAACTCCGCAAACTAAATGAAAGTACATTCCTCGCTGTTTTTGAAGGTGTTCCGCAATTTAATATCAGCAAGGCCGAACTGGACGCCGGAATGAATGTAATGGATCTTCTGGCTGAAAAAACATCGGTTTTCCCTTCGAAGGGTGAATTGCGAAGGACAATACAGGGTAACGGATTGAGTATCAACAAAGAAAAAATTACTGAAATCGATCTAACTGTAAACACTGACTTTCTGATTGGGGGGAAATACATTCTGGCACAAAAAGGCAAGAAAAATTATTTTCTGATCATTGCAGAATAAGTCGTTAAAAGTCTCTTTGAAAAATAATAATCATCTTGCAGATTCGTTGAAATATCACGATCAAATAGAAACCACACCTTATGGAGAATTTTTTTGACAACCAGCGAATCCTTCAGTTGATATGGAAACGCAAAACTCATTTTATAATTATTGGAATAATTGCGATTGTACTGTCTGCCATTTTTTCGGGGCCAACTTTTATAAAACCTAAATTTAAATCCACAGCAAGAGTTTATCCAACAAATATCTGGACATTGAGTAACGAGTCGGAAACGGAGCAAATGCTGGAGATTTTAAACTCAAATGACATCAAATTTAAAATGTTTGATGCCTTTAATCTTGATAAAGTATACAGGGTTAATAAAGAAGATCCAAACTACCTAACCTACATGTTCGACTTGTACAACACAAATGTATCGATCAATAAAACAGAATTTGAGACTGCGGAAATCAAAGTTTTGGATTACGACCCAGTCCGCGCTTCGAATATGTGTGATTCCATCATCGTTTTCTTTAATCACAAGGTACGTGAACTTCATAAGGCAAAAGACAAGGAAATGGTGGATATTTCGGAGAAAGCCCTTGAAAGGAAGTATGCTGAATTATCTAGTTTCGAAAAACAACTGGACAGTTTAAGATCGGAAAGTGGAATAATCAGCTTTGATGAGCAGGTGCCTGAGCTTACCAGAGGTTACATGAATGCACTGGCTACAGGAAGAGGAAATGCCGGGGATACCAAGACCATTGAAAAGTTGTACAATAATTTCGCTAAAGAAGGCTCAAAAGCAACGTTCTTAGAAAACAGATATAATAGCACAATACAGGTAATTGACTCTCTCTCCAATCAACACGATTTTTACCTTGGGGAATACGAAAAAGAAATTACATACAGCCACGTAGTGGAATATCCATTCCCTGCCGATAAAAAATCATACCCGGTTCGTTGGCTCATCGTCTTGCTTTCTACCATTTCTGCTGTTTTTATGGCTCTTTTGGTTTTCCTGGCTTTGGATTTTCGCAAATCGTAAGACCACGGTTTGGAACAAAATACTTACATACGAATTTCAGCTTTTTACCTGGTTACGGTTGGGTTTATTTTTCTGAATTTGTGGTTTATTGTCAGTAAAGACATGATGATGGTAAACGCATTGCCAGTTGTTTTAGCTATTGTTCTTGCTGCCATCTATTCTTTCGACAAAATTATTTATCTGATCGTTTTTTTTGCCCCTTTATCAATCCCTTTGCATGAGATTGTTCCCGGATTAGGATTCGATATGTACCTGCCAACCGAACCACTTCTATTTGGCCTGCTCGTTGTTTTTATTCTTAAAATGCTGCACGAAAAAAGCTTTGACCGAAGAGTTTTACTCCATCCGGTTTCACTAGTAATTTATGTAAATCTGCTCTGGATTTTCATTACAAGTATAACCAGCAGTATGCCATTGGTTTCCTTTAAATTTTTACTTTCGCGGATTTGGTTCGTAGTCATACTTTTTTTCCTCACAACTAAACTTTTTTCTGAAGGGAAAAACATGGAACGCTATGTATGGCTTTATATTATACCCCTGATTGGAGTAATTTTTTATGCCATATACCGACATCTGGGTTATGGTTTATGGGATAAGCAAGCAGCTCATTTTGTGGTATCTCCGTTCTATAAAGACCACACATCTTATGGTGCGACACTCGCACTTTACTTGCCATTTCTTACCATGTTCACTTTTAGCAAACAATATTCAACCAGAATTCGAATATTGTCTGGTCTTACTTTTCTGATCGTTCTTTTGGCTTTGGTTCTTTCGTACAGCAGGGCTGCATGGTTAAGCGTAGTTGCGGCTATTATCGTTTGGATGATTATCCAGTTAAAAATCCGTTTTAAACCACTGTTTATTGCCTTTCTGACAGCATTAGCGATATTAGTTGTCTTTCAAAATCAGGTTTTAATGAAACTGGAAAATAACTCCAAACAGTCTTCTGCAAACCTGGCTACCCATATTTCTTCGATGTCGAATATCACGACCGATGCCTCAAATCTTGAACGGATTAACCGTTGGAGTTGCGCAATAAGAATGTTTACCGACAGGCCGGTTCTTGGATTTGGCCCGGGAACTTACATGTTTAAGTATGCTCCATATCAATTGAACAAGGATCGGACAATAATTAGCACCAATGCCGGTGACGGAGGAAATGCACACAGTGAATATCTTGGCCCCTTGTCTGAATCCGGTGTACTTGGATTAATAACATTTCTGATTTTACTTGCAGTGGTTATTTACACTGCTGTTCACACTTATTCAAGAGTACAAGATCCCCGGCTAAAAAAGATTGTGCTGGTTGCCTTGCTCGGCTTAATTACCTATTACGTTCATGGAATAATGAATAATTTTCTGGATACGGATAAACTCTCCGTTCCTTTCTGGGGGTTTACAGCCATGATTGTTGCGACTGATATTTTATCGCGTCAGCAAAAAGCATCCCAACAGGAAAATTTATAGTTCACCCGAAGAATTAATTCTGTTTATAATTTCAAGCATCGTACGGGTGTTGTGGTAAGGACATTTCCAAAATCCAACTTTATCTTCGTTATCATAAGGAATTCCATCTCTATTTACCCTTGCAAACCACTCTCCGTTTTCATAATCGATCATATTTTGCTTAATAAAATCCCAGCTCTTTTTCAAGGCTTCCAGGTAACCATAATTACCTGAAACTTGCCAGGCATCCATGAATCCAACCATAGCCTCAGCCTGAGGCCACCAGTCTTTATCCGTATCCAGATGTCCGTCTTTTAGCTCATTAAAAACCGAGCCATCTACGTCTATTCCATCTCTTAAAACGGCATCAACAAGATTGAGAGCTGCTTTTTCAACCCGTGTCTGAAGTTCATCATCACCTACCTCAACCGCAGCTTCGCGAAGAAGCCACGCACCTTCAATACTATGACCGAAAGAAATAATATCATAATGATTTGCCCAGTTCAGATCAAAAAATAAGTTTAAATGTCCACTGCTCTTATCAATAATTCGATCGAGAAAAATATCAATCAATTGAAGGATTGATTCTTTCAATTCCGGATCCGGCCAAACACGATACAGATTTGTATAAGGCTCAAGAATATGAAGATGAGTGTTCATCGATTTCGGCGAATTAACATCTTTAGCACTTAAGCGAAAATCATCCAGTGGCTGCCAGTTTCTATCCAGTGCCTCCACGTATCCTCCAAATTCATGATCCTTATAATGTTCCTCAATCAGGTTATATAGTTTGATCGCAAACTGAAGACTTTCTTTATTATTTGTGGCACGATAATACTCTGAAAAAGCATAAATACCGAACCCATGTGCATATGCCTGTTTCCTTGTATTAAGAGGACTTCCTTTGTAATCAAGTTCCCAATACAGACCTCCCTGTTCCTTATCCCAAAAATTATCGATCAGATTTTTATACGCACGGGTTGCCAGCTTTTCCAATTTTTCTGAACCAATTTTGCAGAACGAGGTGGAAAAGCTCCATAGAATCCTGGAATTTAAAACCGAACCTTTTGAAGCAAATTTCACCACCTTACCATTTTGATCAATCTGACCTACAAAACCACCATTTTCCGGATCAATAGTGTGTAGGCTCCAATACTCCAGGATATTCTCCAACTCCCGGTGTACATCCTCATATAATGTTTCAAAAAACTTGCTCATATTCTTCTTATGAATAAGTATTTACGCACTTGTAATAATTCGCTGTTTATTTCTGTACCAATCTAATTCCAACCATCCATTACTGATTAGGTCAAAAGTAAATCTTAATTGTTCTTTTCACAAGAAGCATGATCAATTTTTATGTGAAAAAAAGGGTCTAAAGCTTTTTATATAAAACGAAGGGCAGTTCATCAACTGCCCTCCTAATGTTAACCCCCAAACACACAATAGGTCAGAACGACCTATGTTTCAAAAATAAAATAATATTGTGATTTTGAAAAATATTCTTTGAAATAGAGATTAATACATAAATGAAATTCTAAAAATAAGCGGAAACATCCTGGAAATCTGAAAACCAGTACATTCTTCACAAGTGACATTAAGACATAAAATAGCCCCTTGCACAAGTACATTGAGGTTGAATATGAGGTTGAATACTATTTTTCGGTTTAAAAAAGTGCCTAAATACAGAAGTTGGTTAACATGCAACAGGATTATGCAGCCACTCACCTGATGCCTGGAGCAAATGCTCAGCTGCTTCGTCATATGATTTTACCTCACGGTTGACTTTCAAAATATGAAATAACGGATTTGGCTTATCAACCATTTCGCGGTACACCGGATAACGACTTGTTTTTTTTGGTAATAACAT
Source organism: Draconibacterium sp. (assembly GCA_035399765.1). Classification (GTDB taxonomy): domain Bacteria; phylum Bacteroidota; class Bacteroidia; order Bacteroidales; family Prolixibacteraceae; genus Draconibacterium. Next base: position 36,941 of record DAOPJR010000011.1, read on the forward strand.
GTCATTTTCATAATCAAAATCAAATTCTTCATGCTCAGCAAGTACGAACTCAATATCCGTTTTTTCAGCTCGGGCCAGAAAAAAACGGGCATACAAGAGATACACTTTCCCGTTAGGCAAACCGTAAAACCTGACCGGTAAGTTTGTTGGAATGTACGTCATGTTTGATTGGTGAATTAACTTGGCAACGATTCTCATATTGAACAAGTTAAAAGGTTTGTAATGATGCAATTTATGAAAAAAATTGAAAAGTTGGACAAAATACAGATAAGGTAACAAAGCAGACTGAGACACTAATCCAATTAAAAACCAAAACAATACGTTTTAAGTCATTGTAGTACAAACACTTAGATCAAACAAACCAAAGATAATCTGATTAAAATATAAGTATTCGAGAAGTAAATTTCAGCAATTAATTAACTGAGAGTCAGCACATATATCGTCTAATTCAAGTTTTGGGACAGATAAAGAATGGACTGATGAAGTAGTTTTTGATAATCCGGTTCCTGAAAGGTTCGTTTATCGTGTCCCGGCTGAATGTATAAAATTCTGGAATTATTGTACCGGTTTTCCCAGGCAAGGTATTTCATGCTTTTAGGATGGCTGATCCTAAGCAAGGGAAACACATCGTCAGTTATACGAACATTTATATATATTTCATCGAAAAACCGCAAGTTGCGAAGTCCAACTGTTACAGGTGTATAATTTTCAACACTGCAATACTCCCAAACATCGTGTTCGTATGACGATATATCTTCATCGGAAATACCCCTGGCTTTTTCCACATATTTTCCTCCGATTATCTTTTCAAATTCGGGCCATTTCTGGTACGAGACCAGCGAATGATGAAGAAACAGCAAGGGTTTCCCTTCCCGGGTCATTTTCAGATAAGCTGATTCTTCCTCGGGAGTAATATTCTGCCACATATCGTAAAACACGATCACATCAAAATCCTTTGCCTGGTTCTTTGCAATTTCACGATTGGCTTCTGGTTGAATAAAATGCTCATATTCCAAATCATCCATTTTATCAAACATTTGAAAAAATTCAAGTGAATCATAATCGTGACCTCCGGTTACAATCATTACCTGAATAGTTTGAGAATGTGCAGAGAAAAAATTAAAAAAAAGGAGTAGTATTAACATTGAAAAGTATCTCATAGCCCGATAATTTGGTTTTTAAAATTTCTATATAATCAGCGATCTAAAAATAACAAATTCTCTGAATGCAAGGCAAAAAAGGACATTCTTGTATTTTTTAAGCTCAAACTTTCAAGAATACTTCAATTAACGAATAATTTGGCTTATTTTTGAGGTATACTCAAATGAAAATTTGCCATGAAAAGTTTATTTAATGTTTTTAGTATCCTGTTCATTTTGTCTGTCGTATTATTTTCATGCGACAATTTTGAGGATGTTCCTGCCGAAAATAACAACGTTTATCTAACGTCGAGTACCAGTGTTGGAGTTCACAGTATAACTGAGATTAATACCCTCATTGGAATGGCCAGCATACAGTATCCTGATCTGGCAAGTATCAGCAATAGATTTACGGCACCTGTCGAAGTCTATAAAATAACTTACTATACAACATTTGAAGGAAATAAAAAGGAAGCTTCAGGTCTGGTTTGTGTTCCTAAAGTTTCAGGAACTTACCCCCTGATGAGTTTTCAAAATGGTACAAATACCTTAAATTCTGCTGCTCCTTCTGTTGCCCCAAACAGTGATCTTTTTCGATTACTAAGTTTAATGGCTTCCTCTGGTTTTGTACTTTCCATACCCGATTACCTTGGGTTTGGCGCAGCTGATGATATGTTCCATCCCTATCTTGACAAAGAATCAACTGTGCAAACGGTGGTGGATATGATGCGTGCAACCAAAGAACTGATTGCAGAGATAGACAGTATTGATCTTAACAAAGACTTGTATATAACCGGATATTCACAGGGAGGCTGGTCTACCATGCAACTCCAAAAAACCATCGAGACAAATTACTCCGGCGATTTCAATTTAAAAGCCAGTGCATGTGGTGCCGGGCCGTATAATCTCGTTGCCATTAACGATTATGTTCTTGCCGAGAATACCTATCCCATGCCATACTTTCTGGGTTATATCATGAACAGTTTCTCGAATCTGAGAATGACAACTCCTATTGATTCCGTTTTTAACGAACCTTATGCAAGCCGCATTCCCGGGTTGTATGACGGAAGTAAGGACGGGACAGAGATAAATGCACAACTTACCACAAATGTAACAGACTTGTTTGTGCCGAACTACGTTGAAAACTGGAACAAACCCGGAATATATGAATCGCTTTATTCGATGATGGAATCAAATAGCATATCAGGATATAATACCCAGGTTCCTACCCTGCTTTTACATGGTACAGCAGACACGTTTGTTCCGCCATTTACCAGTCAGAATCTTTATAATGAGTTCATTGCTGCCGGAGTGAGTACCAATCTGGTACATTATATGGAATTGGATGGTCTGGATCATACCGGAGCAGTTATTCCTGCCGAACTAAAAGCCATTATTTGGTTTCTGCAAATACGTGATGGTGCTGTTTAACTAACTCAATTCAGCAAACCTTTTGCCGATAGCGATTTTTCTATCCGGTCGTGAAATTCCTGGAAGCTGCGCTGTAGTTTTTTATACGCCCTGGTGTATTCTTTATCCGATCGTAAATCGTCCATTAACGGTTCTACGGGCATAAAAAGAATAGTCCAGTAATGAAAATTCTTTTCTTCTGTAAAAAGATTCAACTGTTCCAATGCTTTTTGTTTTTCACCTGTGGCAGAATAATACAAACACAAATTCATACTCTTGTAAATAGAGTGGTCCTGATCGACAAAAGCTTTAAATGAATCTAAAAGTTGTTGAGCTTCAGCATCCTTGTTTAGTTTTAAACAGGTGTTGGCAATTTTAACGTCTTCCTGCGGGTAAATATCCAGATTATAGGTATTCTTTATCGAAAGAAAGTTTTGATAATAGTGGTATGCCACTTCATAATCGTGTTGAAAATAGCAGACCTTTGCCAGTTCCTGTAGTATATCAATCCGCGTTGGATCTTTTTGTAATGAAGTTAATAAGTCTTCACGAAGCTGCTGAAGATCTTTATTCTTAGCATATAAAATATAAGCCTTCACATATTCAGAATACAAATTATCCGGCATGTAATCCAAAGATCGGTTAATGTATTTTTCGGCCTGTTCAACAAACCCTGCCTGAATGAAAGCATTGGATATGTGCAGGTAATTAAAGCTATTGGAAATTGAATCGTAAGAGGTAGGATCGACCTGCAAACCTCGTAATGCATACTCCAGGTATTTTTCTGTATTGGGAATGTGCCTGGAATACAAATCAACCAGAAAAACATAAACAAGATCGTAATTCGGGTTGATCTCCAAAGCTTTATTTAAATAAGGCACTGCCTGTTCGGGTTCGTAATGCGAAATATAATATAAAGCTTTTGCAATTAAACTTTGAGGTAAATTCGAATCATAAAACAAGGCTTTATCTGCAAAATAATTGATTGAATCAGCATATTCTTTTTCCACCTTGTTATCTTCAACCAGATAATAAGCCAATGCTGTAGCGGCATAGGCACGTGCAAATTCCGTGTCCAGTTTTATTGCCTTTCTGAAAAATGAAATGGACTTATATATATTCTCTTTGGTTTGATCTGGTTTGTTCAACAAATCTATTCCCTTCAGAAATTCATCGTAAGCTTCCAGGTTTTCCGTCGGGATTTTCTCCAGACGTTCCTGTTCATCCGGAGTTACGATTACTTGTACTTCCTGTACAATTTTCAATGCAATTTCATTTTGAAGTTCAAAAATGTCAGTGGCCTTTCGTTGGAATTGCTGACTCCACAGATGATTATCTGATTTAGCTTCTATCAATTGAATAACCAGTGAAATCTCGTCACCGATCTTCTGACCACTACCCTCCACAATATATTCTACATTCAGCTCTTTAGCTATCTCCGGAATTGTTTTGGAATGGTCTCGGTATTTTTCTGCTGAAGTACGGCTGATTACGCGTAAACCATCTATACCCTGCAATTTATTGAGTGTAGATTCCATTAAGCCGTTAATGATGTAAACATTGCTTGAATCGCTGCTATCGTTTATAAACGGAAGAACAGCAATTGATTTTTCAGGGTTCGGACGGAATGACCAGGGTTTAAAAATCAAAATAATCGTTATCACAATTACAATAACCGGCAGCAGCGACAAAATCCACACAGGAATTTTCCGTTTCTTTTCAGGCCGGACAGGGTCAATTTGTTCCGCTTCGGGTTCTTCATCGCCAATACTTCCGGGAGGATAACCATAGTGCTCGCGGAAACATTTTATAAAATAGGAAGGACTTCCAAACCCCACCCGATACGAAACCTCAGAAACCGTTAAGGGTTCCGATTTCAATAATTCGCTTGCTTTCTCCAGCCTGATCTGACGAATAAACTGGCTTACTGATTGATTCGTAGACTTGGTAACTTTTCTAAGTAAGTTCGATCGGCTCATTCCGATTTCCCGCGCGAGATCGCTCACTCCGAATTGTTCATTCGAAATATTTTCATCGATTATTTGCCGCAATCGCTTTAAAAATTGCTCATCACCAGAACGGGAACTTGCCATGATTTTTGATATTGATTCCGAAATTAGCGCTTTTCAAACACATACACAAAAGATAACTATTTTGAGGTACTGAAGTTCCATTTGCATCATAATTTATATCACTGCATCATAGTTTTGATTCCTGCCTCAAACTTTCTAAAACAAACGGCATACGTGATTGTCTCTGCATCATCGAATGAGAGAACTTTACATCATCAAATTTTTCGAATTCGAATACAAAAAAAATAGTGACATGAAAACACGAATTTACTTTCTCGACAATCTCAGAACATTCCTGATATTACTGGTAGTGATTTTACATTCAGGATTAGTTTATGAAGCGGTACTTGAAAATTCATGGATCGTAGTCGATCCGGTAAAGAATAACAACATCGGGTTAATTCGCATGTACCTCGATTTATTTGTAATGTTCAGCATCTTTTTTATATCGGGATATTTTGTACCTGCATCGGTTAAAAAGCAAGGTACTTTTGACTACATCCGGTCTAAATTCAAGAGAATTATTCTTCCGTGGATTATTTCGGTATTAACCCTGATCCCGGCATACAAATTTATTTTCCTTTATTCACGTGGTCTTCCACAGGAAGAATGGTATACTTACTTTCACTGGTTTGAACGTGCCGGAAGCGATCTGAACTTTTACGCAAATAATCCCATTCAAAACTGGTTGTGGTTTTTGCCTGTACTTTTCATTTTCCAGGTCGTATATCTGGCACTTTACAAGGTAAATGTGTTCAAAATAAATATTTCTTTGAAAACTGCAGTGGCACTTACTTTTCTGATTGGAACAGTTTACGGATTTTCAATTTCCATGCTTGGCTTAACCGGTTGGCATCATTCGCCCCTGCTACATTTCCAACGCGAAAGATTAGTAGTATATTTTTTATCGTTTCTGTTGGGAACTTTATGTTACAAGCTGAAAATATTTGAGAGTACCGATCGTAACAAAAAGTGGTACATCATCTCAAACGTTGTGTTAACAGTTTCACTTGGTGTTTTTACAGCCTTCGCTCTAAATATTTTCTTTAATCTGATCGATCCTACCCGCCAGTTCTATTTTATCTCAGGGCGAATGGACAGTTTGGTGTATTATGCCAGTGGAATGTTGTCTATGCTTACACTCCTTCATGTACTTATTTATGCTTTTCGTTATAGTTTAAATAAGACAAATGCTGTTCTGAGTGAACTCAGCCGGAATTCTTATTCGGTTTATATCATTCATGTAATTGTGTTGGGTGTAATTGCCGTAGCATTTCTCCATGTTGAGATATCTGCATTTAGCAAATTTATTCTTTTATCAATATTAACTTTTGTCATCTCTAATATGTTAATTTATTCATGGAGGATGACAACAATTCAAAAACAAATAAATATGAAAACAATTTCTACAGCCATTTTAAGTGTGCTGATTTTAGTTGCTGCGTTTAGCAGCCAACCCGTTTCTGCTGAAAACAATGTTGAGGCTTCAGAGAGTTCCTATCAAACCCCGGATATTCACACTGCCATTATCGCAGGAGATACCGAAAAAGTTAAACAACTGATCGCTTCAGGTGCCGATATAAACGCGGTAGAACCGGGGAGCGGATCTACTCCACTTGTGACCGCAGCCATGTTCGATCGTATTGAAATTGCAAAGATGTTACTGAAAGCCGGAGCTTCCATTGATGCAAAAAATTACGACGGTTCCACTGCTTTGCACACGGCAGCTTTTTTCTGTCGTCCGGATATGGTAAAACTTCTGCTTGAAAATGGAGCTGATAAGAACATTCGCAACGGTTCTGGAGCAACTGCCCTGGAATCGGTAGAAGCTCCCTTCGAAATGGTAAAACCCATCTATGATTTTATGCAACAGCTTTATGAATCAATAGGACTAAAAATTGATCAGGAACAAATTCAAAAACTACGTCCTGTTGTTGCTGAATTGCTGAAGAATTAAACTTGTTTTTAGCTTTTCTTTTACCTTTTCCAAAGTTTCGAACTTTGGAAAAGGTTTCTTTTTCCTCCAAATTCGGCTAGACTTAAAATTCTTATAAAAATATTTGAACAAGCTTTTCATTCTAAACTATTGCTTTTTATTTTTACAAAAAAAGCGATGGTGAAAAAATTCTCATTAAACAAAAGCAAGATCAAAGTTCTGTTGCTCGAAGGAATTCATGAATCAGCGGTCGCAGCCTTTAAAGAAGCCGGTTACACTAACATCGAATATTCAAAATCAGCACTCGATCCTGCCGATCTTGAGAAAAAGATAAAAGATGTACACATCATCGGAATACGTTCGAGAACACAACTTACTGCTGATATTCTGAAGAAAGCCAAAAAACTTTTTGCCATCGGTTGTTTTAGTATTGGTACCAACCAGGTTAATTTAATGTCGGCCAAAGAATTTGGGATCCCTGTTTTTAATGCTCCGTTTTCGAATACCCGTTCGGTAGCCGAACTGGTTATGGCTGAAATTATCCTGCTGATGCGCGGCATACCCGAGAAAAATGCCGCTGCACATCGCGGAGAATGGCTGAAAATTGCCAAAAACTCTTTTGAAGTACGGGGTAAAAACCTGGGTATTGTGGGTTATGGTCACATCGGATCGCAGGTTTCTATTCTGGCCGAAGCATTGGGAATGAACGTTTTTTATTATGATATTGAAAAGCAATTGAGCCTTGGAAAAGCAACTGCCTGTAATTCTTTAGAAGAATTGCTAAAAGTTTCGGATGCAGTTACACTCCATGTTCCGGAAACCGAGCTTACAAAGAATATGATCTCGACACCGCAACTGGAACGAATGAAAAAAAATGCGGTGCTTTTAAATGCATCGCGCGGAACGGTAGTTGATTACAAAGCATTGGCAGAAGCTTTAAAAAGCGGGCATTTATCAGGTGCAGCAGCCGATGTTTTTCCAACAGAGCCTGCCTCCAACAACGAAAAGTTTGTATCCGAATTACAGGAATTTGATAATGTAATCCTGACTCCACATATTGGAGGAAGTACTTCGGAAGCACAGGAAAATATAGGATCTGAAGTGACCGACAAACTGATCCGATACAGCGATAATGGATCGACGATCGGAGCGGTGAACTTCCCGCAAATCTCGTTACAGCAAAATCTAAACAAACAGCGCTTCCTGCACATTCACAAAAACGTACCGGGTATGTTGCGGAATATCAACCTTGTTTTTACAGACAAGGAAATCAACATCGCATCGCAGTTTCTACAAACCGATCCGGATATTGGTTATGTGATTATCGACACCGAAAGTGATGTAAGCGAAGTAATTTTAAAGGAATTAAAAGGTATTCCGAATACCATCCGCGCCAGGATGTTGTATTAAGCCGATGCTAGATCTTTGATACTGGATACTGGATTTCCGAAGTTGCCGCACAATTGAATTTTTTGGCTAAAATACCACGCGAAAAGATTGGCACAGTAGCAGGGGGATTTAATCCAATGGAACGAATACTCTTATTAATAATCTTCCAGTGAGTTTTTAATTTTATGGTTTCTTGTACATACCTGGATCCCAGGGTTTATTTGAATCATAGTCATCCGGGGGGCGGTGCTGAGGAGCGGTTATATACCACAACACACCAAATTTATCGATAACTTCAGCGGCACAAGGAGTCCATGGCATCGGACCAATTGGAGTTTTAATTGTTCCTCCATCACATAAAAGAGCATATGCATTATGTACCTCAGCCTCGTTGTCGAAACTAATGCCCAGTTGTACAGTATGTTCCTGTATATTCCCGTTTGGCGATTCGACTACAGATAAAATTTCTTGTCCATTTTTATTCAGCTCTGAATGAAAATATGTTCCATCAGGATTCTTTACATGATACCCTAATTCTAACCCAAATGCTTCTCTATAAAGATTCACAGCATCCACACTGTTTTTAATATATAATCCTACTCCTAATTTCATTTTGAGTATTCTTTTTCATAAAAAAGTTACCGCCAAGTTCGCCATTATATATATCCTTTTTTAAACAAGCGCCTAATGCATATGTATGTTGCTATGCAACCTATATTTTATAAGCTGCTGTTGTAGTAATATTTAGTCATCCTTGTTGTTATCATCTAAACCTCTTTCAAACGGGCGTTCCATTTTGTGCCGAGACTTTTTGCTGGCGGAACAAACCCGATGTGTATGGCATTTCTTATTGTGTGCCAACTTAAGTGAGTTACATCGAATACCATTAAAACAAGTAATACCAATCTGATAAAAAAGTTAGTCACAGCAAAGCGGGAACTCAATCCATATCCACGCCCCAGTATTCCGTTATGGCTTTTAACTCGTCGCGGGTGAGGTAGGTAACTGCACCGTGTTTCGGACGTTCAAACCCGATAGTCTTCATCGCCCCTTCGTTAAAACGGCCAATGTTTTTGTAGCTTACAAAATCCCGGGTTTCACTAAAACCCATGTTGTTGGGGCGGCCGCCGTACACATCGTACATCAGCACATAGGTATCGGTGCCCAAACGCCTAAAAACATTGGGTGCTTCGGTCGGAGCAGTTTCGGGGTCGATGCGCCGTGTCTCTGTAACATATCCCGTATTTATCTTATCGGAAACAGCGTGCAAAATCTTTGCTTCCAATACATAATGCATATGGTAGGTATCGCCAAGTTTGAAAATATCGCCGTCAATCCCATCCAATTCAGTAATCATTTTGGGTGTGGTTTCGAGTTTGGTGAATTCATCGTTGGCGTACGAATAATAGATGTTTGCTTTGGCATTGTTGTACCGGATGGTAAAGTATACCATCATTTTATTCGCTACCTGATCATACACCGTTTCAGGTGCCCACGAACAGTCGATATCGCCCAGTTCGGGAAAGGCCAGATCGACCCGAAAATCGGAATGCGTCCAGTGGATCAGGTCGTACGATTTCATCAGTACGATGGCTCGGTTGTTTCCCCAACCGTATTTCTCTTCGGGGCGTTGCCAGCGTGTATCGCGGTGTCCTGCACGTTGCCCGAAAATGTGCAGATCGGTCATGGCGAGGTAAAAAGCGCCGTCGGGGCCACGTGTAATGTGCGGATCGCGTACGCCTTTTTGTTCGGCCAGCCGGGTGCCGTCGAAAATAGGTTCACCTTTGTTGAGGTCGGTAAAAGTATAGCCATCGCTGCTCACAGCCATGTAGGCACACTGTGTCTGGTCTTTAAAATACACGAGCAAGTAGGCAGCCAGGTTGTTTTCGTTAAAATCCTGTGCCGATGCCGGCTTTTGAAGTTCACTTACGATTTCAATGCCTGTGGCCTGTTTGCCTGGGGTTTCGGTTGTATGCCCCTGCACCACAGAAGCAGCAAAAAAAGTGGCCAGCAAAAGCGATAGAATACATCTTTTCATACGGCTCGATTCTCGTTATCGGGTTTTTATTCGGTTTTTTTCACTCGAAGAGCTAAGATAGTATTTATCTTTTTGAATTTTATACCGAACTGAATGAATGAATTGATAAAGACCATATGTAAAATATCTTATCTTTGCGGAACTAAAACGAATTGATGTTTCATATTAAGAAGGATTCCGTGAAGTAAATAACCCTGGGCAAACAAACTGCCTTTGGTTATCCCTTTTAAAAAACTCTGGCATACGCATGTCGGAGTCGTATTCATATACTTTTTATACTAACATTTGAGGTTTGGCAGAAAACAAATTAGTGCCGTACCTTACTTTAAATTCAAACATCATGAGTAAAGAAAATACATCCATTCACGAATTTGACCTTCAGTTAATCTGCGACTTTTTCTCACAACTGGAACGACAGGGGCCGGGAAGCCCGGAGATTACGCTGAAAGCCCTTGGGTTTACCGACGGCATCGATGAACATTCGCGTATTGCCGACATTGGCTGTGGAACAGGGGGACAAACGATGGTTTTAGGGCAACATACCCAAGCAAGAATCACCGGTGTCGACCTGTTTCCCAAATTTATCGAACTGTTTAACTCGAACGCCACCCAACTCAATCTGAACGACCGGGTAAAAGGCATTGTAGGTTCAATGGATAATCTCCCTTTTCAGCCCGAAGAATTTGACCTGATCTGGTCGGAAGGCGCGATTTACAACATCGGGTTCGAACGTGGACTGACTGAATGGCGGAAGTATATTAAACCCGGAGGTTACGTTGCCGTTTCGGAGGCAACGTGGTTTACGAATAAACGCCCTGCCGAAATCGAAGCATTCTGGATGGATGCTTATCCCGGGATCGACACCATCCCCAACAAGCTGCAACAACTCCAAAATGCCGGGTATCTTCCGGTAGCTGCTTTTATGCTTCCTGAATACTGCTGGACAGAGCAATTTTATGCACCACAGGTAAGGGCGCGCGAAGTCTTCCTGAAAAAACAAGCAGGTAACCGTGCTGCCGAAGGTTTTATTGCTAACCAGGTACACGAAGAGGAATTGTACCACAAGTACAAAGAATATTACGGCTACGCGTTTTTTATCGGTAAGAAAATTGGATGATGATACAAAGAGGTTTGTCCCAGTCCGGGGCATTCCTCTTTTCTTTGCAGAAGGCATCAAAAAACCGGCTTGTTCCGTCTTGCCTACTTATTTCCAGGCTGAACGTTTTACATCGCTGCTGCAGCCTTGTTGACAACCAAGACTTTTACCAGCTCGCCTTCCATCGTGAAATCGGAAGCTGAAGTAATTTTTAATCCCAAAGTTGCCGCACGATTGTATCGTGTGGCTAAAAGTACCCATGTCTCCTCCTTGTTTGCAACAAGGAACAGAATTGAAAAGTGAAAAAAGTAAAAGCATTATTAAGGACTAAAGTCCGGTTCAGTATGTCATTATTAACCCCAGGCTTAAGCCTGGGGTTAGCGAACGTTACCTGGTTCTGGGGCTTTAGCCCACACATCCCAACAGCTGCGGGTTTTAGTAAAAACACCTCCGGACAAAACACCTAACTTACTGATATAGAGATGCCGCTGGCGGCCACAGACATAAGTTTGCAACACCTGCAAAGTGTTGCCAGCCATCGCCGGCATGAGTCTGCAAGGCTACAAAGTGTTGCCGGGCATCAGAGGCATGGATCTGTTGCCAATACAAAATGCTGCCGGACATCGCCGGCAAGGGTCTGTTACCGATACAAAGTGTTGCCTCGCACCGTCGGCATATCCCTGTTGGGTTACAAAGTGTTGCCGGACATCGCTGGCATGACTTCGCAAAGTATCAATGTGTTGCCGGGCATCAGAGGCATGGGTCTGTTGCCAATACAAAATGCTGCCTCCCAAAGTTGCGACACGATAGTTTTGTGTTTTTTGTCAAACCATCAAGGGTTTTAAAAACCCAAAGGTCTTATCCTGAATAGGAATAAAACAGTTATAACATGACTTTCTGAGAATTAAACCGCTCTCAGAATCTTTTCCATTTTACGGCCTTTTGCCAATTCGTCTACCAACTTATCCAAATACCTGATTTTTTGTGTTAAGGGATTTTCAATTTCTTCAACCCTATAGCCACAGATAGAACCGGTTATTAAGCTGGAGTTAGCATGTAACGCAGCATTCTGAAAAAATTCGGTAAAAGACACGTTTGATTCAATCAATTCCTGAAGTTTTTGATCGTCAAATCCGGTCAGCCATTCAATTACCTGGTGCAACTCTTCCTTTGTCCGGCCTTTCTTCTCAACCTTTTGCAAATACATGGGATAAACGGAGGCAAAAGTCATTTTCGCCATTCGCTCGTCATGATTACTCGTGTTTTTCATGCTAAATGTTTTAATTAAAGAATCAAGCTAAAACCGTTGCCTCTCTTTCGACAAGCTCGCCTTCCATCGAGAAATCGGAAGCTGAAGTAATTTTTATATCCACAAACTTTCCGATAAGCTTTTCATTTTCGCTTTCGAAACGAACAATTAGTTTTCCTTCGGTGTGACCCGATAAAAATCCATCTTTCCGGTCGGCCCCGCGAACCAGTACACGAACCGTTTTCCCAATCATTTTTTGATTAAAAAGAAGATTATGCTTCCGAAGTTCTTCAGTTAAAACATGTAAACGCCGTTTCTTTTCTTCCAGCGGCACATCGTCGGCCCAGCGGTGGCTGGTTGCTCCAGGACGAGGAGAATAAATGGCCGTATACGACATATTGAATTTGAATTCCTCCATCGCCTTCCGGGTATTATCGAACTGTTCTTCAGTTTCTCCTGTAAATCCAACTATAATATCAGTGAAAAGAGTTGCCTGCGGAATAATCCTTCGAATGCTGGCAACAATATTCCGGTAACGTTCCATGTTGTGTTTCCGGTTCATCCGCATTAAAACCTTATCATCGCCACTTTGCATAGGAAGATGAATCTGTTTTGCCAGGACCGGATATTCGGCAATTACTTCAATGACTTCATCGCTCATATCGCGTGGATGCGGCGAAGTAAAATACAACCAAAACTCTTTCTTCATTCGTTTGCCCAGTTCTCCTATTTCGCGCAGTAACTGAGGAAAACTAATCTCCTCCCCTTTTTTATCCAGTCCGTATGAATTTACATTTTGTCCAAGCAAGGTGATAGATTTATAGCCCTGTGCAACAAGAAGCGCTATTTCGGACAAAATGTCTTTGGATGGGCGAGAAACCTCGCGGCCTCGTGTATACGGAACGGCACAAAACGAGCAGAACTTATCGCACCCGTTCTGAATAGGAATAAATGCCTCGAAACCTGATTGATAATTGGGCTTCACATTCCAGAATTCTTCAATATTCTCGTTGTGCGGATCGATCCCTGTTTTCAGGTGAACCGGTGTGGTTACACCATAACGACTGATCATTTCAGGCAGCTTGGGAAGGTCCTTCATCTGAAAAGTAATATCAAAAAGCTTCAGAAACTTTTCATGGTCATCGGGCAAAATACAGCCCGAAATAAAAGTAATTAGGTTTTTATGGTTCTTCCATTTATTCCACTTGTGAATTCGGGAATACACTTTATCGATCGCTTTCTGGCGTACTGAACACGCGATGATCCCAATCAAGCCAGCTTCCTCCTCTTTGTCGGTCCATTCGTAACCGGCTTCATTCAATACAGAAATTACTCTTTCGCCGTCGGAAAGGTTCATTTGGCACCCAAGTGTTATTACGTGGTATTTCATATCTAAAAAAGTTGGAAAGCTGAAGCCAGAAGTACGAAGACTTGAATTCAAACCTTTCCGTTATTAATTTCTTACTTACTATTTAAACTTCACCCCTCTTCAATTCTCCCCTCAAGGGGAGATTGTCTGAGGAACGAAGACAGAGAGATGATTTCTCATCTTCCCTTCAAAGCCTTTTCAATTAAAAATAAACCTCCGAGTAAATGTTCGACACTGGAATTCCTTTCCCGGTTAACATGTCGAATACTTCATAAATCATCTCGCTGTTTCCACATAAAAAACAATTCATATCAAGGTCAATTCTTTGTGAATACAGGAAATCGGTTACCCTTCCGTTGAATTTACCGCCACTATCTCCACTGGTACACAAAACTATTCGCTGCTCATCAAAATCACTATGATCGTAAGCTTCTTCTGTATAACGTACTCCATGAATCAACTGATAATCCATATCCGAATGTGTGCGAATAAAACTATGGAAAGGACTAATTCCCGTGCCAGTAGCAATAAACAGAAATTTCTGCTTGTCAAAGGTTTTCGGATTGAATTTAAAGAAGCCAAACGGTCCGTCGACAGTAAGCTGATCACCAGGTTTAAGTTGTTTTAACTTCCCTGAAACCTTCCCTCCTTCTACTTCACGAACAAGTACTTCCAGAAATTCGTCCTGTTCACCACTGTAAACAGAGTATTCACGACGATCAATATTCCCATTCAACCCAAGTGTAATAAACTGACCCGTTTGAAATACAAGGTTATTCCTTTCCATCCTCACCACAAAACTTGAGTCAGTAAGATGTCGTAACTCTATGATATTATGTGTCTTCAATATAATTTACTGAACATTTATTCAGGAGCAAAAATAAGAATATTGAATGATTTCTAAAGAATATGTAAATAAAAAGATGTTTTTATCTACAATGAAATAACAAGAGATGTAAAGGTAACATAAACAAAAAAGGGACTTTTATTTAAGCCCCTTTCAATACCATTTTTATTCTACTAATTATAAACCTCTTCTTCCCGTTGATAACCTTCTGATATTACTGTCAGTTTCAAATTTTCCTTGTTCACAATCATGCCATTATGAAATACAGTTGGAACAAGCATGGCACCATTACTAACAGTCTGAAACGTGTTTTCGCCGTTTTCATCATTTCCGAGTTTTACCGCCAGCTCGGCAGCCGTTGTGGCGAGTTTATCGTATGGTTTGTAAACGGTACAAGTTTGATTTCCGGCGACAATTTCCTGAAGATTTCTCAAATCTGCATCCATTCCCGCCAGTAGCACATTATGAATATCCTTTTCCTGCATAGCTTTTATTACTCCCATTCCAATTGCATCATTCGCAGCAATTATGGCATCTACTTTTTGCGGAAGTGCAAAAATCTTTAATGCGTGTTCGTAACCTTCTTCTTCCCCCCAATGATCAGTAAACTCGTTATAGATAATTTTTATATCTCCCCTTTCTACCAATGGTTGAAGAACATTTCTCTGACCGAGATATAACAGTTGACTATTGTTATCGGCCAGGGCACCTCCGATAAGTGCATAATTTCCTTCCGGTTTAATGGTCGTCAGATAAGTTGCCTGTAAAGCTCCAATCTCGACATTGTCTGTCGATACATAATAATCCAGCTTGCAGTTTTTTATCAATCGGTCGTATGATATTACTGCCACATTTTTTGCATGTGCTTCGGTTACAATATCGGCAGCTGCAAACTGATCGACAGGTACAACAACCAGTACGTCAACACCGTTGGCGAGCATTTCTTTTGCCTGTGCCAATTGCATATCGGCATCGTTATCGGCAACTTTCACTATTACAGTTCCTCCGAGTTCTTCCACTTTTTGGACGAGAAAATCCCGGTCGTTTTGCCATCTTTCGCTATCCAATGCATGAATCAGAAATCCAACTTTAACATTTTTGTCCTTTTTCAATGAACAGCCTGCAAACAGAAAAATGGTAATAAAAAACACTGTGAGTAAGTAAAATGAACGATTCATAACTTTGATTTTTATTACGTTTATAATCAAGTTACGAATTATCTGTCAAATAGGTTAAGCGTAAAAATCCATTAATTCGCTGTTTAATAACAGTCTGAAAAACGAAACCTTTCCAGGAGAACTATTAAAACTTTTTAATCGTTTCGTATAATTTTTGAATAGGGAGCCCCATTACATTATAAAATGATCCTTCAATCTGCCTTATGCCAATTGATCCTATCCATTCCTGAATTCCATAAGCCCCAGCCTTATCAAACGGGTGATAGTTTTGTATATAATAATCAATTTCTTCGTCAGAAAGTTCTTTAAATTCCACCTCTGTACTGGAATAAAATGAGATCTTTTTCTTTACAGATGTAAGACATACACCGGTAATAACCTCGTGTTTGCATGCGCTCAGTTTTCTTAACATATTGAAAGCTTCGTCGTAATTCCCCGGTTTTCCCAGAATCTGATCCCGAAGACAGACAATAGTGTCTGCGGTAATCAACAAATCCTTTTCTTCTAATTCTGCCAGAAATGCTTTCGCTTTCAACTCAGCTAAATAAACAGGCACTTCTTCTTTTGAAAGATAATCAGGATAGGTTTCGTCTACTTCCAGAGTTTTAACAGAAAAATCAATGTCAAGCGATTTCAGCAGCTGCTGTCTGCGTGGCGATTTAGATGCAAGTATGAAATTAAATTCAGGGTACCAGTTCATTTCAGAAAGTTCTTGAATTTAGCATCTCGTGGGTGAACCATTTTTGTTGTGCTTTCAAGGTCTGTTCAATTACATCGCGTACACAACCCTCGCCACCGTTTTTATCCGAAATGTATTTCGAAATTTCCTTTATTTCGTGAACTGCGTCTTTCGGACAGGTAGGAATTCCAACTTCTTTCATCACATTAAAATCCACCAGGTCGTCACCCATAAAAAGAATTTCTTCTGCTTTCAGGTTTGTTTTTGCGAGAAAATCTGTGAGGCATTCCACTTTGTTTCTCGCCTTGTCGTAAAAAAATTCCACCCCCAGCTTTTCGTAACGCAAACGCACCCGTTCGATATAACCACCTGTTATAATTGCCACAGGATATCCCATTTTCACTGCATTTCTAATGGCGAAACCGTCTTTTACGTTTGCAGTTCTTACCGGATCTCCCTCCTCATTTAAGGGTGTAGTATCCTTTGAAAGAACACCATCAACATCGAAAACAAAACCTTTCACACGAAGCAGCTCATCTTTAAAAAATCCCATGGTTAAACTTTTTGGTGACGTTCAAAAATACTTTTAGAAATCGAATTGTACAATTCTTTCATCTCAGGAAATTTTTCAAGCATTTTCAAATGAGTATCAATTATATTTTTATCAAAACGAACTGCGGGTCCTGTCTGAGCCAGCGCCGGCTCCATTTCCTGTACTTTGCGGGCTGTTTCTTCTATTAAAGGATGTAAAACTTCAAACGGAATATTTTTAGTTTCAAGAAAATCAGCAGATAGTGTGTACAAATGATTCACAAAGTTACAGGCGAAAACAGCCGCAACATGCAGGCCTTTTCTTTTTTCCGAATCAAGAGCCGATACCTTATCCGAGATCTGTTCAGCAATTTCCATGAGGATTTGCTGGTTCTTTCCAGAACTTGATTCGATGAAAACCGGAATTTTGCGGAAGTCAACTTCTCTTTTTTTTGAGAAGGTTTGAAGCGGGTAGAACACTCCTGCATTTTCAGAATATGCTGAAAGAGCTGAAAGTGGTAAACTTCCGGAACAGTGCACCAGCAATTGATTATTCAACTGAATCTTTGATAATACTTCGGGAACAGCTGAATCTTTTAATGCCACGAAATAGATATCAGCGGCAGAAGTAATTTGTTCTGTATTTGTAGTAAAAGAAGTACTCAGTTGCCGGGCTAATTCATTGGCAGCATTTTCTGTGCGACTGTAAACCTGTACAACCCGCCCAACTTTATCATGCAATTCTTTCGCCAGGTTAGTTGCCAGGTTACCCGCACCTATAAAACAAAA
>DAOPJR010000011.1:54762-56686 GCA_035399765.1 Draconibacterium sp.
GTATAAATTTTCTTCTTTCCATAATGCTGTTTTATTCTTACAACAACACAAACATTATGAAAGCCAAAAAGTTCGAATAAAGAGTGTTTAATCTTTATTTATGAGAAATATTGGTTTATCAATCTTTAAATAAGTTGTTGGCCCAATCATAAAAAAGCAGTAAAAGAAAAAGAAAAACGAACTTCCCATATGTGTTTCAAAATTGGAATCGGCAAAATTGGCAAAAAACATATACACAAGGAAAATCATAAATAGCGGATCACGATACCTTTTTAACTTGACTACCGGATAAATAATCAGGAACATAATCAGAATAAAACCGAGAATCCCGAATTTAACCATGTAATTTAAATACTGGTTGTGCGATGAAGCATATAAACTTTCATCGAGTTGCGAATTATTTTCTTTAAAAGCGGTGGCAAATTCCTGTTTCCACCTTCCAGTTCCAACACCAAGCAAAGGATATTTTTTAATAATCGTAATTGCCGCCTTAGCAAACTCAATCCGTTGCGAAAAAGATTGATGATTTGAATTACCAGTTTGAGTGTACACATAATATTCCCAAACTGTTTGATAAATACGAGGATACAAAGAGTATTTCTTTTGGAAAATGTAATTTGCCATCCCATGTTCAATGTTTTGAACATCTATCGATTTCAACGATTGAACACCAGCAGCATCTTTCCGCAAATCCTTAGAAGTTAGATATCGAATCAAAGTAGCAGATACACGATAACCATTTAGCCCAATAGAATCGTATTTAAACTCTGATCTTTTATTCCATGCCTCACGCATCTCATTTTCACAAACATACAATCCAACGTAATGCCCGTTTTCAATCATTTTATTATTAAAATCATGATGATATGGATTTCCTTCAACAGTAAATTGTTCAACGCTTTCCTGATCAACCAAATCAAATTTATAAAAGTTCCGAACCACTTGCTGAATGTAGATTAGAGGAACAATTATCAATAGAATGAAACCTACGATTACAGGAACTTTATATTCTCCTTTTATTTTATTAAAAAGAAAAAAAAGGAAAAAGAGGCCACTCACAAGAAAAGCAAGTATTCCTGTAAGCGATTGTTGAAATACAAGGTACATAACAACAATTAGTGTCATTCCCGACAAAATAAGCCCTTGCCGAAACGTGAGTTTTGAATAGTTTAGAATAATCAAATAAATTAAAAACCAGATTCCAAGTATTAGTTGAAAGCTAAAACGTATATGCGAGATAAGACTGATTTTATGTACAGAAAAATTTCCATCATGTGGAAATACTACCCATTTAACTACAGATATAAATATTGCTAAAAATATAGAAGCTACAAATACACCTAAAAGAAATCGTTTTTGCCTGTCATTTAACTCCTTACCAAAACTAAAAGCAATGGGTATAACCAAGTAAAACAGCACTTTCTTTACGTCATAAAACGATTGGTCGTACCTAAGAGCAAATAAGGTACTTACAAGGTATAAAATGAAGATTGCCGGGATTAAAAGTAAAATCCTATTTCTTTTTATTCGTTTTAATTTGTTTTGCCATCTGTCTTCAATTAGAGCAGTGGCAAGTATGATACCGGCAAATATAGATACGAATGCGACAGAAAGAGGTAACGCTATAACAAAGCCTACAAGCGATATAAAAAACCAATTTGATTGAATCAGTTCGGTAAAGTATTTCTTCATAAACGAAGAGGTTTTATTTTGGTAAACGTTATGTTGTAATTGATATTGTAAATGTATTAAAATACATGATTACCAAATTTTATCTACGGTTGAATGTTTCAAATAGCAACAAAAAAGCCTGACTCCGTTAAGGAATCAGGCTTAAGTAAAGTTGGCAGCGACCTACTCTCCCACTAATACGCAGTACCATCGGCGCTGGCGGGCTTAACTTCTCTGTTCGGAATGGGAAGAG
>DAOPJR010000012.1:0-47627 GCA_035399765.1 Draconibacterium sp.
CGGCCATCCATATTTGTTCGCCAATTTTTACCCACTTGTACTGGTGGCCGTCGCGCTCATCGGTAAAAGTGCCGGCAGGGCCCTCAAAAGGGTCGTTTTTATCGCAGGCTGTAAACAACAGTAAAAATGCAATAAATAGAAAACACTGAGATTGTAATTTGGAGATAATGGTATCCATAATTTTAAGTTTTGTTAGGTTTTTGAAGATACGTTACAGGATTAGGAATAGTTCCATTCGAAGAAAATGTTTTTGAACAATAGATCAAAAATGGGATTAATAAATGGTAGTACGAATAAATCTCTTTTTCAGCCAGGTTTGTTCCATAAGCGTTTTGAGAAGGAAAAATTATAGACGTCAGAAAATGGGCTAAACAGAGCCTGAAGGTTAGATTAGTACGGTTCATCGCTCGTTTGATTTTATGGATTGCCTTATAAAGGTAAAAATCACAAAACATAAACTATTAAAAATGAACATGTTGTTAGGCAACATCGTTTTAAGCTGATAATTCTGCAAAAGAAAAAAGGATGCCATCCGTGTTTGTTACAACTTAAACGGATGGCATCCTTTTTTTTGAGATTTTAATAAATAGGGTACTAACACGCTATTTTCAGTATTATTCACCAGGGAAGTAATCGCGGCTGTTCAGTACAACTAAATTGTTGGCATGCGCACGGGTTAATTTCATAACGGTATTTTCCTGGTATAAATCTCCTTTGTACGAATAGGTTTTGTTCAGAGTAATTTGGTTTATGAGTAAGTCACGGTAATCTACCGAAAAATCGTAACTCATATTACTCAGAAAATTGGTGTTCGAGTCAGCAACTGCCAGCGAACGATCCTGCCGGTTGTTCTTCGGGGATTTTACTTTCCCTGTTATATTGTACACCGAATAATCCTCTTTACTTATGGTAATGGTACCTTCGAAAGCTGTGGCGTAAAAATCGCCCGAACCTTCAAGAGTAGGCAGTACTTGTTTAAAACTAATTATCCAGTATTCTTTCCCATCAATGGTTGGCTGACTTAAAAGTGAGAGTTTATAATCGCTTAACAAAGCCGGATTCAGTATTCCGCCGGAAGAACGGACCCAGTCCAGGTCCAGCATTTCGTCAATTTTTAACAGGTTACTCGCAAAACTGTATTCACTGCTTTTCATGTCCACTCTGTATTTTCTCGAACGATATGCATTCAATGGCGAGGGATCTGAATAACCTGTTTTATCATAAACAAGCAAATCGGCCGAGGTTTCTTTTTTGATGCTGTCGTTAATAGTGGTTTGCCTTAAATACGACAGATGTAAATTAAACGGGCCATCGCCGTAATTGTAACGAATATCTTCCGATGCCATTCTAAGTATTCGTATCAGTACCATATTCTGGGCTTCCACATCCACGGAGCCCACATCGTACGATTGAGCCACCATTTTGATAACATTGAAATCTTTACCGAATAATTCATTCACCGGAAATTGTCTGTTTTGGTAACCAACGGCCGAGAAATAGATGTTTTTTGAAACCATGTCTTCCGGGATCTTAAGTTCAAAATTTCCTTCTGCATCACTGGCTGTTCCGTACAAAGTTCCTTCCAATCCGATGTTGGTGTATGAAATAGCCTGGTTGCCCGATGAATCCACTACTTTCCCTTTAATCACCTGGGCAACTTTGCTGCCACCCTGGGCCAAAACACTTACTGAGAATAAAACGAAAATCAAAAATGAGCCTACTCGTAACATGTAATTTTATTTTTAAATAAAAATAGCAAATTAATACCATTCACTCCTAATAGAACGTTGTTATAGGGGAATATTATTATGTATCTTTGTTTAATATCAAAAAAGATAATTATGAATTGGAGAAGATCGCTCATTTTTTTATTTGTAAGTGTTTTTGTATTCACATCCTGCGTGTCGAAAAAGAAATTTCTTGAAATGGAATCCGGGCGATTGAAGGCAGAAGAACTATCAAGAAAGCTGGATACCGAGAACAATGAAAAAGCAGCTCGGATAGCGTCGCTGATTGCCGATTTTGAGGCCATGAAAAATGAGTTGATGGAAAGCAATGCGATGAAAGAACAACACATCGACTCGCTGAAAAGTGAACTCAGCGGTTTGTTAACAGATTTAAACAAGCAAACCCGTTCACTTGAGGAGACCAGTTTTAACCTCGATTTTGAGAAACAACGGTTAACCAATGCGATTGAAGTAAAAGATCAGAATATTCTTAAAATGCAGTCTGATATAGAAGACCTGGAAACACAATTATCAGCAAAAGAATCTGAAGTGAGTGAAAGAAACTTCGAAATAAGTAAACTGAATGACCAGGCAAAACTTCTGGAAGGCCAGGTGAAATCAGAACAGTCAAACGTTCAGAAACTTCAGGATGACCTGGAAAAGGCACGGGCTGCAACATCCAAACTACAGGAAGATTTAAAAAGCAAGGATGCTGAGATCAGCAAATTACAAAACCAGGTGAATCTGCTGAAGAAAGAGATAGGTCAGTAAAAAAAATGAAAAAATAAAAAGTCCTGAATCTTCAGGACTTTTTTTCTTAAGACTACATTAGCTGTGCTTCTATGAAAATAATAACTGTTATTTATCATCCATAACTAATTCAGTTCCATTCATGAACCAGATACGGTTCCCCACTTTATAATATCCTGGTTTGTCAGCGTTTGACATAGACTCTTCTTTTGTCAGCGGGCTGTAAGGAACAATTACATCATCTCCTTTTTGCCAGTTGGCAGGTGTGTAAACCATCGATTTGTCGGTAGTTTGCAGTGCTTCCACAATTCTGATAATCTCATTCATATTTCGTCCTACTTGAAGCGGGTAGAAATTAATTGCACGTACAACATTATTTTCGTCAATAATGTAAACTCCGCGAATATCGCGGTTTGTGCTGGCGGGCTCATGTAACATACCATATTCTTTGGATGCTAATGCTTTCGGGTCTTCGATCACTGGAAATTTAATATCCAGATGACCTCTGTTTTTGTAATTCACTTCTTCCAGGTATTTTACCCAGAGTTTGTGTGTTTCCACGTTATCAGTGGAGATTACAGCTACTTTTACACCTAATTTATCAAATTCAGGTTGCAATGCCGCCATTTCTAGTAATTCAGTCGAACATACTGGAGTAAAATCTTGTGGGTGACTAAATAGAATTTTCCAACTTTTCCCGAAATCATTTGGAAATGTTAATGTTCCTTGTGTAGACTTGGCTTTGAAGCTTGGGGCTTCTGATCCGATTAACGGAATTTGTTTGTTTTGCGCTGTTGTGGAGATGACGAGCAGACAAACGGCCAAAATGGCCAGAATGGACTTTTTCATGTGCTAATTGTTTAATTGTTTTGATGACTATAGATGCAAGTTACGCCTGCAGAAAGATGGAAGTCAATGCTGTAAAACATGTTTCTATTTCTTTGTATTCATAGTTTAGTTGTTGAAAAAGAAACAGTTAAGAACATAAATTTATTAATTGAAAGCAAAAACAACAATTGTCTTGCAAATAATAAGAATAAAAGACATTAAAATATTAAAATGAAAGTTAATGTTTTTTTGAAATAAAATACTATTGTGTCTTTTATTAACTTTTATTGTGAATTATATCGACTTCATAGTTCGAATATTCGAACTTATTCGATACCGTAATCGGCTTTGAATAGTTTTGAGTACTGAACAATCGATTCACGAACCTGGTATTCAGAAGCAGTATAAGGAAGTACATTTTGTGCGTTGAACCAAACCATAAAAGTATCCGCGTAGGCTTCGTTCAGGTTAGTAAGTTTCATCACCATTTCTTTGTTGTAATTCTGCGAGAGCATCTCCCAGTTTTTTTGGATGGTCATATCTTCCCGAACCGCGCGCTTTCTTTTTTCACGTTTGCTCAGATAATATTGCAGGTAGGAAGCCGGTGCAAAAAAGGCAGCAATTAGCGGTGGTTTTTCATTAAAGGCATCACCGCGAAGTTCCGGAGGAAGATCGGTTGGCGCACCGTGCTCAAAGAAATCCATACTCTGGGATTTACCTTCAACAGTTACTTCCCCAACATTATATAAGATGGGTTCCATGAAAAAAGTAAGGGTTTCAAAGCCGGTATAATAGGAAGGTATTTTCAATATGGTGCGTTTATAACCTACCGATGTTACTTCGAGGCTGTCGATATTCAGCATCTCAAGAGAAAAATAACCTTCGCTATTGGTGATGGTTCCACTGTGTGTCCGATGCAGAATAATATTGGCATATGGAACCGCAGAACTATCGGCAGAGCTTAGAATTTTTGCCTTTAATTCAATCAGAATTGGATCAACCAAAGCATCATCCTGTGCACGGGCATAGGAAATCAGCAAAGTAAAAATCAAAAAGGTCAGAATTCGTTGCATATATGATGTTTCCAATCTTATACAAAACTATGCAAAAGATTTATTTGACAGATGAAATAACAAATTTTAACCGGCTTTTAACAGTAGTTAAGAAGTGAAAAACAAGTAAAATGAATGCGATGCCGATTACCGGCATGGCTGAAAGTTATAATGTCATTCATCGAAGAAGCAAAGTGCTTCAATGTCGGAAGGTGTAATTAATCCTTCAGAATAAACAAATTAGCCCAGATGTACTATTTTGTCATTCTTACTGCGGGATAATTTATTTACTTTTGAGTTTCTGCAGTGCACTTCGCAAAAAGAAAAGGCATGACACTTTAGGATGGTAGACAGAAAGACAGGATTAACAGATTGTTCATTATTAAAATATTATTCCCATGGCAAAATTTCAAACAGGAAAAACATCCTTAATTATCCTTTTGTTTTTTCTAAGCTATTCGTTTCCGGTTCTCGGGCAATTGTTACCGGAGATTATGAAAACCCAGGTGTCACTTCCCAACGGATGGAAGCTTTCACCGGTAGGAGAATTGTTACCGCTTGGCGATTTACCGTTGAACATTGCTGTTTCGTCTTCAGGGAACATGTTGGCGGTTACCAATAACGGACAAAGTACTCAGAGTATTCAGTTGTTCGACAGCAGGGAGTACAAATTGCTCGATTTGGTTGTGATTGGGAAAAGCTGGCTTGGGTTAACTTTCCCGAAAGACGAAAAATTGTTGTATGCCTCAGGTGGAAACGATAACTGGATTATCCGATACCAGATAAAAAACAAAAAGTTATGGGCAGCAGATACCATTATCCTGGGAGAACCTTGGCCAAACCTGATTTCGGTTGCCGGAATTGCAGTTGACGATAAACGCCAGTTACTTTATGCGGTTACTAAAGAAAATAATTCACTTTATGTAGTAGGTCTGGAAGACAAGAAAATACAAAAGCAAATTCCGCTCGGAGGCGAAGCTTACACTTGTCTTTTGTCGAATGATCAAAAAACACTTTATATAACCTGTTGGGGGTGCGATAAAGTAATTCTGTTCGATACACAAAAACAGGAAATATCAGGCAGTATTCCGGTTGGCGACAACCCCAATGATATGTGTACAACAAAGAACGATAAATTCCTTTTTGTCAGTAATGCCAATGACAATTCGGTTTCGGTTATCTCACTGGGGAAAAAGAGTGTTGTGGAAGTATTAAATACAGCTCTTTATCCAGCGGCCCCCCAGGGATCGACTGCCAATAGTGTGGCTTTGAGTGAAGATGAAAAGACACTTTATATTGCCAATGCTGATAATAATTGTCTGGCTGTATTTGATGTTAGCGAACCCGGAGAAAGTTTCAGCAAAGGTTTTATTCCTACCGGTTGGTATCCGACTTCGGTGCGGGTAATCGGGGAAAATATATTTGTTGCCAACGGGAAAGGGCTTACTTCCAAAGCAAATCCGCTGGGCCCCAGTCCGGTAGATAGAAATGAAAGAGTAGAACACCATAAAGATGTTGAAAACGCTAAGGTGCAATATATCGGGGGCTTGTTTACCGGAACTTTGCAAAAGATTGAAATCCCTGACGAAAGACAGCTGGGAATTTATTCTCAGGCTGTTTATCAGAATGTGCGTTACAATAAAGAAACTGAGATGGTTTCTGAAGGAGAAGAAGGAAATCCTGTTCCTACAACTGTTGGGCAGAAATCGCCGATTAAATATGTTTTTTACGTTATTAAGGAGAACCGGACCTACGATCAGGTATTAGGTGATATTCCCGAAGGAAATGGTGACACGAGCCTGGTTCTTTTTGGAAAAGAAGTAACACCGAACCAGCATGCCCTAACTGAGCAGTTTGTTTTACTTGATAATTTTTATGTGGATGGTGAGGTAAGTGCTGACGGTCATAACTGGACTATGGGTGCTTATGCTACTGATTATCTGGAGAAAAACTGGCCTTCCAGTTATGGTGGAAGGGGAGGTTTCTATCCGGGTGAAGGGGGGAGAGAGATCGCAAACGGAAAGGTTTTTTTGTGGGATGTTTGTAAAAAGTATGGCGTGTCCTATCGAAGTTATGGTGAGTTTATAGGAGGCAAAAAGCCCAATATTCCGGTCCTCGAAGGGCATTTCTGCGAAAAGTATGTTGGATGGGATATGTCGATTCGCGACACTGTAAGGTTTCGCTGGTGGAAAGAGGATTTTGAAAAATTACTGGCAGAAGGTAAGGTACCGCAGTTTAACAGCCTTCGCTTTGGAAATGATCATACTGAAGGGCTGAGTATTGGCAAAACGACTCCTAAAGCTCATGCGGCAGATAACGACCTGGCGGTGGGAATGTTTGTGGAATACCTGAGTCATTCACCAATCTGGAACGAGACCTTGATCATTATTCTGGAAGACGATGCGCAGAATGGTCCCGACCATGTGGATGCACACCGGACAACAGCTTACATTGCGGGTGGTTTTGTAAAGCAGGGTTATGTCGATCATACCATGTATTCCACATCGTCGGCATTGCGCACCATCGAACTTATTTTGGGGCTGCCCCCAATGAGCCAGTACGATGCTTCGGCCGAACCCATGTGGCGCTGTTTTAATAAAACTGCCACACATCCGCCATTCAATGCCGTTCCTAATCAGATTAATCTGGACCTGAAAAATACAGAGGAAACAGCTTTGTCTAAACTAAGTGAAACGTTCAACTTTAAAAAGGAAGATAGCATTCCGGATGATTTATTCAATAAGGTAATATGGGCAGCCATCAAGGGAGAGGATAGTCCTTGCCCGGCGCCCGTGCATGCGGCTTTTTTAAGTGTTAGTTCAGATGAGGACGACGACGATTAGAACACAAATAATAAAGGCCCGGTCAGAAACCGGGCCTTTATTTATGATTTTGTCTTTAAAGCACTTCTTATTTTAAGCCTGCAATTCTCTCTTCCAGTACTTTTATTTTTGCTTCCGCGTCAGCTTGTTTGGCTTTTTCGTTTGCTACAACTGCCTCAGGCGCGTTGTTGACGAAACGTTCGTTGCTAAGCTTTTTCAAAACAGAAGTCAGGAATCCCTGTGTATATTTCAGTTCTTCTTCGAGTTTTTTCCGCTCTTCTTCCACATCAATAAAACCTTCCATCGGAATGTAAAAGTTGGTCGATTTTACCCGGAACGACGCAGCGCCCTGAACTTCTTCCGTTACCATCTCAAACGAAGAGAGATTGGCCATCTTGAGTATCACACTGTTGAATTGCGGCTCAAAACCTTTGTCTCCTGCCTGAACTTTTAGTTCGAGCGTGTCTTTATTGGGAATGTTTTTGTCGCTGCGGATTTTTCGTATACCGGAAATCGCTTCTTTCACATTCTCGAAAGCCGCAAGTAAGGCTTCGTCGTATTTTTCAACTTTGGGCAGCTGGCTGATCATAATGCTTTCTCCGTCTTTTCTTTCGGTCAGCATTTGCCAGATTTCTTCAGTGATGAACGGCATAAACGGATGCATCAAACGCAGCATTTGATCAAACAATTCAACCACTTCGCTGTAGGTTTTGGCATCAATAGGCTGTTGATAAGCCGGTTTTACCATTTCGAGCAACCAGCCCGAAAATTCGTCGCGAACGGTGGTGTAAACCGTCATCAATGCTTCTGAAATACGGAACTGATCGAACTGGTTGTTCAAGGTTGCAACCACTTCTCCCAGCTTATTGTTAAACCACTCGATGGCAAGTTTGGAGTGTTCCGGCTGTTCAATGTCAGCAGAAACTTCCCAGTTTTTCACCAAACGGAAGGCGTTCCAGATTTTAGTAGCAAAACCTGCTCCCTGTTGCGGGAGACTCTCGTCAAAAAGCAAATCGCCACCTGCAGGAGAGCAAAGCAGCATTCCTACGCGGACACCGTCGGCACCGTATTTGGCGATCAAATCCAGCGGATCAGGCGAGTTACCCAGCGACTTCGACATTTTGCGGCGTTGTGCATCGCGCACCATTCCGGTGAAATAAACGTTTTTGTAGGGTAATTCATCGCGGTATTCGTAACCAGCAATGATCATTCGGGCTACCCAGAAGAAAATAATATCCGGAGCAGTCACCAAATCCGAAGTCGGGTAGTAGTAATTAATTTCTTTGTTATGTGGTTCACGAATTCCATCGAAAACAGAGATTGGCCACAACCAGCTCGAGAACCAGGTGTCCAAAGCGTCTTCATCTTGTCTAAGGTCGGCAGCTGTTAAACTTGCATTTCCCGATTTTTCCTGAGCCAGTTTTAGTGCTTCTTCAGCGGTTTCTGCACAAACAAAAGTTCCGTCGGGCAGATAATACACCGGAATCTGGTGTCCCCACCACAACTGGCGGCTGATACACCAATCCTTGATGTTGCCCATCCAGTGCTTGTAAATATTTTTGAATTTCGGTGGGTGGAATTGAATGGTGTCGTTCATTACGTTTTCCAAAGCCGGTTTCACCAGTTCTTCCATTTTCAGGAACCACTGTGCCGACAATTTAGGCTCAATGATTACGTCCGTTCTTTCTGAGAAGCCTACTTTGTTGGTGTAGTCTTCTATTTTAGCCAGGTTTCCGGCTGCCTCCAACTGAGGAATAATTTTATTCCGAACATCAAAACGATCCTGACCGATAAACATTTCGGCTTTTTCGCTCAAGGTTCCGTCGTCGTTAAAAATATCGATCGAAGGAAGGTTGTGTTTCAACCCGATTTCGTAGTCGTTAATGTCGTGGGCCGGCGTAATTTTCAAACACCCGGTTCCAAATTCCATGTCAACATATTCATCCTGAATAATCGGGATCGAACGATTCAGGAGCGGCACTAAAACACGTTTGCCTTTGAGGTGGGTAAAACGCTCATCAGCCGGATTTACACAAACGGCGGTATCGCCTAAAATCGTTTCAGGGCGAGTGGTTGCAATGGTCACAAAACCATCTTCACCTTCAATTTTATAATTCAGGTAATACAGTTTCCCCTGCATTTCCTTGTAGATCACTTCTTCGTCGGAAAGTGCAGTTTTTGCTGCCGGATCCCAGTTAACCATACGCACGCCGCGGTAAACCAATCCTTTGTTAAATAAGTCAACAAAGACCTTGATCACCGATTCGCTGCGGGCTTCGTCCATGGTAAAAGCAGTGCGGTCCCAGTCGCACGAAGCCCCCAGTTTTTTCAATTGTTCCAGGATAATTCCGCCGTGTTTGTCGGTCCATTCCCAGGCATGTTTTAAGAATTCTTCACGCGAAAGATCATATTTGTCAATCCCTTCAGCACGTAATTTGTTGACCACCTTTGCTTCGGTCGCAATGGAGGCATGGTCAGTTCCCGGTACCCAGCAGGCATTTTTCCCGGTCATACGTGCCCGACGCACCAAAATATCCTGAATGGTATTGTTGAGCATGTGTCCCATGTGCAAAACTCCGGTTACGTTGGGCGGCGGAATTACAATGGTGTAAGGCTCTCTTTCATCGGGGGTAGAATGGAAATACTTGTTGTCTATCCAGTATTTGTACCACTTGTCTTCAACCGCTGACGGTTTGTACTTGCTAGGAATTTCCATATAAATCTTATTCAACTAATTATCCTGAAAAAATGAGCCACAAAAGTACAAGTAAAAGTTGAAAAGAAAAACAGAAAGTTGACCAGTGACTTTTGGGGTTTGTACAATGACGGAAATTTGGGAGAGGATAAAAAAAGAGCGCTTCCCTGCGGAAACGCTCCAAAAAACTAAAAAATGAAATTCTAATCTCCCCACACAACTTCAGTGGGTGTAATAGATATAAACTGAACATTGTAATCTTTATTGGTTGTGCTGCCCGATTCATAAAGAATGGCGATCATCTCGAGTTTGCAGGTGTCCCCGTCTTCTGCTTTGCTTGACGAATCGATCCATCCCTGGTCGCCAGGGCCAAATGAAAACTCGGTTTCTTCATCATCAACCTGGTTTCCGACAAAAATTAATTTTCCAGAATCGTCGTACAACCTCACAAAATATGCATCCGCATCTTCAAGGGTTTCCCATTCAACCATAAGTTTACCGTTTTCAAAACCAATGGTATCAATAACCACTGCTCCAAGTGTATCCTCATCCAGTTCATCGGTAACCTGCAGAGGGGCCTCGTTGGTTTGAGTGCTTGTGATAACAAAATCATAATCACCGGTTTCGGGCAAAGAATCTGTATAATCCTCTGTTTCGGGGAAAAGCACAAAAACAGTAGAACTGCTCCCGTCTTTTCCCAGGCTCCATCCTTCACCTCCGGGGCCCTCCACGTTGACTGAATCGACTTGTTTGTTTGCAACTACTATAAATGCGGGGGCATATTTGGTTTCGCCATTTTCCCAAACTTTCTGCACAAATACATCGGCCTT
Organism: Draconibacterium sp.; assembly: GCA_035399765.1. Lineage (GTDB taxonomy): Bacteria > Bacteroidota > Bacteroidia > Bacteroidales > Prolixibacteraceae > Draconibacterium. The sequence goes on from DAOPJR010000012.1 coordinate 10,705, forward strand.
GGCATTGAGTGCTGCCGGTTCCGGATCCTCAATGCAAGAACTTAAAAAAGCGGATGCCAGAACAACCGCAAATACACTTCTCCAAATCATTGTTTTCTTTTTCATTGTTTCAACATTTTTAAATAAATAATTCACAATACTTAATTTTTCAGGATTATTCCTTCAAACTAAAATCCGGTTTGTTTGTCTTCTGCCTGAATTTTAGTCACGTAATAATGGATGCGTACGTGAAGAATCAGGTTGCGTTACTGATAATTATTTTTTGAAATTTTTTTCAAAAAGAATTTGTGTTTGTCATTTCCCATTGAAAATCTGACGAATACAATGCCTTGAAAATATTAAAAAAAGAAAAATTTTCAGGTGTATGGTTGGGAAGGAGTTTTCAAAAAGGGAGAAAAGTATCGTGTCAGTAATATTTTTCGATGCCCCCAAATCCGATTTGTTTATTATTTCGGGTTTTGGTGATAAAATTCTGAAGCCGTTTTTTAAATTCAGGGGGACGTTTCCGGGCTCCGTCGATGTAGGCAACACGTATTCTTTTGTAGGCATCGGAAAAACGGGAATAGTTTTTCCAGACAGTATTATCGGCTTTTAAGGCTTCCAGAATATCTTCAGGGAATACAAATGTTTCCTGTTGAATCTCTTTGGCAACCGCTACCACCGAGGGATGTAACAGGTTGTTTTTGAGCAGCCATTTTATCCTCTCCTTGTTGGGCTGCGAATAAGGCGATTTTGGATTTCTGGGTGTAAAACGCTGCACGCTGCTGTGTTCATCAAAAGTTTTAATGGTACTGTCGATCCATCCAAAACAAAGCGCCTCTTCCACCGCATCGTTATATGCAATTCTGGATTTCCCCGAATTTTTGTGCGGATAGATCAGCCAGATTTCTTTTTCATTGCTGAAATTATTTTCCAGCCATTTCCTCCAGTCTTTCCGGTTCGAAACATACAGTGTTTTTGGTGTATTTGTTTGTTTCATAATTCCACATTCAAAAAAATCAAAACATTCTCATTTCTTTTGTTGAAAAAAAACGGTTAAAAACCGTATAAAATTTCCGTGCATAATGTTTTCGATGTCTTCTGTTTTATAACCACGGTTTTTTAAAATGACAGGTAGTTTCTGAATGTCAGCGATCGTATCTAAATCATATGGGCACTGTTCGGTTCCAAAAGCACCGTCGAGATCACTACCCACGCCAACGTGGTTTGAATTCCCTGCCAGTTGGCAAATGTGGTCAATGTTGTTTGCCATAATTTCCATGGTAACATTTCGCGATTTGGGTGTCGATTCTCCGCGAATCCAGTCGGGCACCATCATCCACGCGTCCAGCGCAATCCCGATCACAGCATTGTGGCGGACAAGTTCAAGAATCATTTCATCTGAAAACTGGCGGTTATGAGGTACAAATTTCCGGCAATTGTTGTGGCTGGCCCACACCGGGCCGTTATAAATCTCCATGGCGTGCCAGAATGCTTCGTCGTTGAGGTGGGTGGTATCCAGGATCATATTCAGCTTTTCCATGGTTCGGAGCAGCTCAACCCCTTTCCCGTTTAATCTGCCTGACGAATCTGTTCCATTGGCATAAATTCCGGGGCCATAATGTGCCGGGCCAATGGCACGCAAGCCATAATTGTAGGCACGGTGTAGGTGTTCCATTGAAATAATTGAGTCAGCACCTTCAAGACTCAGCAGGTAACAAATGGGAGTATTCTCTTTTGGGTCTTCCCAAAGTTTCAGGCTTTCTTCCAATGATTTGGCATCAATAATTTGTTTCATCTGGCCGGCTTCTTCCATGGTGCGGTACCACTGCAACTGTCCCTGTGTTTGTGACCATGCCTGTTCTTGCGAATACCACCCCGGAATCGGGCTGCCGGGTTTAACAACCCGACTGATTTGGGTGGCTACCACCAATCCCACTTTCCCTTCTCGAATCGCTGGAAATGAAACCGTGTTTCGTCCGCGGTCGGGTTTGTCAGTCATTCCTTTTTCGCTTTCACGGATTTGCTGAACGGTCCAGCGCTGGTCGCGGTTCCATTCCATTGCATTCATCGAAATGTCGAGATGCGCATCGAAACAAAGTATTTTATGATCGGAATTACTCATGATTTTTTCAAATTAAAATGTTCTTTTTCTGGCAGCTACTTCCCACGTTCCAACGGCTTTGTTATTTTCCACCACATAAACACGTTCGTGCAAAGCAATGGTAGGGCAAATATGAACAGGAACTGCATAAACAAAATCGCCCGGATTCAGTTTCTCTACTTCCGGTGTTGAAATTACCAGGTGCTCTTCGCTTTGGTTTTCAATACTGTCCATTTCAAGTTCAAGAAACTTTAGGCGTGGTTGAGGCATTTCCGCTGCCATGGCTTTGTGCCCCAAATCAAAACAAATTTTTCCGTTTGGTTTACTGATTACCCGTCCCGCCAGAACAGCGGCAATCTGAAAATCAAGGTCGGGAATGGATTTTTCGTAACCAGCATCCCATAAAATGGGTGTTCCCGGGCAGAGTGTCCGTTCTTTATATTTGGCATGAATCGGAAATGTAAATGTTCCGCCACAAGCCAGTTCTCCAATTTCAATTCCGGTGACGTTTAATTTCTGAACCAATTCATTTACCGCACTAAAATCATTTTCACATTGTTTTTCACGGGTTTTTAAATCAGGAACATGAATATGACCATCGTAAATATGAAGTCCGGCCATGTTCAGCCATGGATTTTCTGAAATGGAAAGAGCGAGTTTGAAAGCGGGTTCCGGTTCAATTCCTGTGCGGTGCATTCCGTTATCGATATCAATAAAAACACCGGCCTTTTGTTTTTGATTCCGGGCTTCATTGCTAAGTTCCGCAGCCGATTTTTTATTGTCAACAAGTACCGAGAATTTTACCTGCGGATATTTCTTTACAATGCTGAAGTACTTTTTAATGTCGGGACCCAGTAATGGATAAGCCAGTAAAATATCTGTTCCCCCGTTGGCAGCGGTCATCTCCATTTCGGTGAGTGTGGCACATTTAAATTTGGTAATGTTCTGCTGAACCTGAAATTGAACGACTTCGGCCATTTTGTGGGTTTTCACATGAGGCCGCAAACGTGAAACATCACCTGCAATGGTTATCATCCTTCGAATGTTTTCCCGAATACGTTCAGGGTAAACTAATACCGACGGTGTAAAAACTTCTGCCTCATTTTTTATTTTGTACCACATGGACTGGCTTTTAATCTTCTTTCAGCTCAAAAATACATTCCACTTCAACCGCAATATTTCCGGGGAGCGACATTCCTACTGCACTGCGCGCCCCTTTTCCGTTTTGTTCGCCTAAAATATCTACCATCAACTGGCTGAACCCGTTGATTGTTTGCGGATGTTGCTCAAATTCAGGGTAGCAATTCACCATTCCCAGTGTTTTTATCAGACGCCTGATTTTGCCTAAGTCGCCGATTTGTGCTTTTATGGTTGCCAGCATGGTCAGTCCTACCTGCCGGGCAGCTACTTGTCCTTCTTCCAGTGTGAGGTCTTTACCAACTTTTCCTTTAATCAATGTCCCGTCACTTTTTAGTGGTCCCTGACCTGAAACAAATAACTGATTGCCTGCAATAACAACCGGATGGTAAATTCCGCCAAGCGGAGGAGCCGGTGGTAATTCCAAGCCCAGAACTTTGAGTTTTTCTTCGATGGTATTCATGTTTTTTGATTTTAAATAAACGTATTCAGAATTAAAATTACGGTTAATCCAACAATTGAAATGGTGCTTTCCATCACCGTCCAGGTTAAAAATGTTTCTTTTACCGAAATATTGAAATATTCCTTGAACATCCAGAAACCGCCGTCGTTAACGTGGGATAGCATCAAACTTCCGGAACCAATGGACAAAACCATCAGTTCAGGTGAAACTCCGGGTACGGAGACCAATGGCAAAACAATTCCGGCTGCTGTCATTCCGGCTACGGTTGCAGAGCCAACAGAGACTCGTATTACAGCGGCGATCAGCCATGCTAAAATCAGTGGTGACATTCCTGAATGTCGTAAGAGTTCTCCAAGATAATCGCTAATTCCACTGGCTACCAACACTTCTTTTAACCCGCCGGCACCTGCGAGAATAAGAAGAATCATCGCGATGCTTGATATTGCCTGAGCAAGTCCGGTCATCACTTCCTTCATTTTTTTACCTCTTCGTAAAGCCAGCGTGTAAATGGCAAACAACACGGAAAGCAACATGGCAATTACCGGATCTCCCATTCCTTCAATAAAAGAAAATACTAGGGAAGTTTCGCTGATAAAACGGGTCAGCAAACCTGAAATACCGATTAAAATCACAGGCATTAATGCCGTTAAAATACTGACGAAAGTTGATGGGAGTTCGCTTTCTTCCAAAATATTTTGCCCGGTAAATTCTTTTAGCGGACTTGCTTTTATTTTTTTGAAACGTGGCGAAAGAATCGGACCAGCAATGATTATAGCAGGGATAGCTACTATAAATCCATAGAAAATGGTAAGTCCCATATCGGCTCCAAACATCCCCGCAATTGCAGTCGGAGCAGGGTGTGGGGGCAGGTAGCCATGTGTTACTGACAATGACGCCAGCATCGGAAGTCCGACAAAGATCAAAGGCAGACCTGTTGAAGCTGCTACAGTAAAAACAATGGGAATCAAGATCACAAATCCAACCGAATAAAACATCGGAATTCCGACAATCAACCCGGTTAGCATCAGTGCCCAGTGGATTCTTTTCAAACCAAATGTAGCAACCAGTGTTTGCGTGATCTTTTGTGCAGCACCGCTGTCGGCTACCAATTTCCCAAGCATTGATCCAAAACCCAAAATTAGTACGAGCAACCCGAGTGTATCGCCCATACCTTTTTTTATGGCTTCCACGATGGTTTCAACCGGGAGCCCCATCATCAGTCCGACGTAAATACAAACCAGTGTAAATGAAATAAATGCGTTGATTTTTGCGAGAGTTATTAATAAAAGGAGCAGTACTACCGCTGTAAAAACAATAATTAAAGGCATCATAGCTGGTTCAATATCTCTGGAAAAGTATATTCTCTCCTGTTGATTTTCAAATATAACTCATGCTGTTAAAATATTTCTACTTTTGTTTCATTCAATTTAAATTGTTGGCAATTATGTATTTTGTTCGTGTGATTCTTATTGTAGTTGCAATTTTGCTTGTACTGTTTATTGTTTGGGGGTTAAAAAATCTTCGGAAACATAACTAAACTGTTTCCTTTCATCATTCTTCTGATCTTTATTCCGGTAAAACCACTTGTTTGTTATCTAACAGATTACAGAGGCTTTTAAAAAATTGTATTTTTGCTGGTCATATTTCAAATCTCAAAGCCAGATGAAAGGAATTGTAATTGCCTTTTTAAAATATTTTTTCTTTTGGATTTTTTATTTCACGGCATTCAAAGTCTTATTTGTATTTTATAATTACAGCGCTATCGCTGATTTACCCGCCGTAGATTTAATAGGTATATTCACTCACGGTATAGTAATGGATCTTTCGGTAGCAGGGTATTTTACTATTCTACCTGGTTTGATCTTTACACTTGGATTTTTATTTACCAGCCGGATTAGTGCTTACATACTAAAGTATTACACGCTGCTCGTACTTATTGTCCTCACTCTTTTAGGTTTGACCGATGTTGGTATTTATGGTCCGTGGGGAAATCGCTTAAATGCACAAATATTAACTTACCTTGAGACTCCGGGTGGGGTTTTTGCATCGTTAAACTGGTTCCAACTCATTGCATTTCCGGTTTTACTGGTTGCCATTGTGTGGGGATGCATGTGGGTTTACAATCGATTGCTCCCGATAAAGAAGTTAGAAAAAACTCGGTTAAAATGGTATGGTATCCCGCTGATGCTGATTTTAACGGCTTCTCTTATTATTCCTATTCGAGGAGGTTTCGATCGCGCTCCGCTGAATCCAGGTAATGTGTATTTTAGTAAGCATCTTGAAGCCAACCAGTTTGCCTATAACCATTTCTGGAATTTTACACGCAGCGTTCTCAATAATAAAGATGGAAGGGTGAAAGTGAATTATATGGATTCCAGGGAAGCGGAAACTATTCTAAAAGAGCACGATAAAAACGGGCTAAAGACACCCCAACTTATACAACCCTTGGATGACAAACCTGTGAATGTAATTTTGGTATTGCTTGAGAGCTTTTCTGATAAAGTAATTGAACCGCTCGGCGGAATGTCCGGAGTAGCTCCGCGACTGAATGAATTTTGCGAAGAAGGTATCGCCTTTAATTCGTTTTATGCTACCGGAAACCGCTCTGATAAAGGTATTTCGGCACTTATTGGTGGCTACCCATCTGACATGAGCCGCACAACGGTTTTGAATTTTCCTGAAGAAATGCACAAGTTCGATTATCTGCCCAAATATTTTGCTGATCACAATTACAGTATGTCGTTTTATTACGGAGGCGATGTCAATTTTTACAGTACGCGTGTTGTAATGATTCAGTCGGGGATTGATAAAATTGTTTCGAAAGAAGACTTCCCTCTTGAACTTGGACTGAAACAGAAATGGGGAGTTCCTGATGAATATTTGTACGCACGAATGTTTTCTGATTTGAAAAAGGAGAAAGAGCCTTTTTTTAGTATGGTTTATAATATTAGTAGTCATGAACCTTACGACATTGAAGATTATCAAAAATTCACAGGTAATTCGGTCGAGCAAAAATACCTGAATGTGGCTTCTTATGCCGATAGTTGTCTGGGTGTTTTTGTTGATTCACTCCGGGCCACCGATCTTTGGGATCATACTGTTATCATTATAACTGCCGATCATACTTCTCTTCAACCAGGTCCAACTACCATTAGAGAGCCTGCATCATACCGGATTCCATTGATATTGATTGGAGGAGCGGTGAAAGATCATTATATCAGTGACAGGATTGGGAATCATAACGACCTGGGACCGATGATCGTGAAACAAATGGGCTGGGAATACAAACCCAGTTTGCTATCGAAAGATTTTCTGGTGGATGACAGTTATGCCTTTTATTTCAGAATGGAAGGCTGGGGATTTGTATCACCCGAAGCAGGTTGGTTTAATGATGTGAATTCTGGTAAGGTGGATTACTTTTATAACAATGCGCCTGAGAAGACAGACTCGCTGATGAACTTTGCCAAAGCGTATGTGCAGTATTTACACGACGACCGTTTTAAGAAGTAAGCATGCAGAGAACTTTTCAGTTTATATTAAATCCTGTTGCAGGTCCAGGCGACAATCAATCGTTTTGGCGTAGCCTAAAAAAGCATCTTCTCGCCAGTGGAATTGAATTTAAGAAGAAAAACACAAAACGGCAGGGACATGCAACAACCTGGACAGAAAAGAGAGTTAAAAAAGGCACGGATTCAATCATCGTTTCGATCGGTGGCGACGGAACATTTAATGAGGTAGCAACTTCTTTATTGAACACCGGGTTGAAAATGGCTCACGTTCCACGCGGTTCAGGAAATGGATTGGCGAGAATGTTGAAGATCCCATCAAAACCAAAGAAAATCCCGACTTATCTGCAAGAGGGAATACCGTTAAAAATTGATGCGGGCAAGTTAAACGGTAAATCTTTTTTCTGTACGGCAGGTTTTGGTTTTGATGCCCTGGTTGCACATCATTTCGAGAACAGTAAAACGCGGGGTTTGAAAAGCTATGTTTTATATACTTTGAAAGCTTTTTTTAACTACGAAGGTGTAAAAGCTGATTTTGAACTTGACGGAGAGCTGTATTCAGGTTCGTTTTTCACGGTTACGGTTGCTAATGCCAACCAATACGGTAACAATGCATTTATTGCCCCACATGCCGATCTTCAGGATGGGTTGCTGGACGTGACCATGATCCGGCCTTTTTCAAAATGGATTACTCCTGTAGTTGTTTTGGCGCTTTTCGGAAAGTGGATTCATCGGCTTCCATTCGTGGAGACCCGAAAAATCAATAAGATGGAAATTCATTCACTATCTTCTCCTTACTTTCATCGGGATGGTGAAACCGATTTGGCCGAACTCCCGGTAAAAATTGAAGTTCTGCCGGGTGCGCTTCAACTTCTTGTTCAATAATAAATCAATTTTATTATTATGGTGTTAGGCGCTGTAATTTTTTCATTCGGACAATTCATTTTTAGTTCGAAATCATGTTACCTTTTACCTTTTTTCGGAATAGTTATATAGACGCGACTTACATTTTAGAAATACTTATTACAGAACAGACTTAATTTGGTTGATGTAGGCAAATACAGAATCCATTTAAAGTCATAAAATTATGAGCACAAAAAGTCTTGTTCTTGTATTTGTCTTAACCTGTATTCCAGGTATTATCTACTGCGATACGGAAGGAGATAACCTTTCGGAAAAATTGGATAACCTTGAAAACCTGATTTTTAAAGCTGAGCTTGAAACATGCTTTTGCCAGCAGCATTCGTCATGGCATTTTCCCTGTCAGTTATACAACTACGTTAACCTTGCCAGACAGTATGGCGACAGGCTCAATAAAGGAAGGAACTCAAGAAAGTTTAATGAAAATCTTCAAAATCTGTTAAATGAGGTAGACGAGTGTATTCAAGAAAAAAACAATTGTATGGGTAACTGGAATGATGTTTGGGGGAATCCTTCACCATCGATTCCTGATTGTGCCCTGGATGCTTTTGAAAAAATGAGAAATGAACTTGAAACTCAAGTCCTGTCATTGAATAGCTTTTCGAATTGAATTCGTGAAAATTCACAGATTATTCTCATCAACAATGCACAATTGATGAAAGGGCGAATATTTTCGCAATATTTTATGCTCAGTTAATCAACTTTAATGATTGAATTTTTCTTCTTTGCCCGGATTATGTTTGTATTTGAAAATTACGGCAAACAATATGGCTACGATCAGTGCATAAGCTGAAAATATGTACCACGATGTTCTCCAGCCTTCAAGTTGTGCTGCTGTATCGGTTTGGGAAAATACGAAATGATTGACAATTTGTCCGGCAGCCAGCATTCCAATTGTAGCTCCAAAGCCATTGGTCATCATCATAAAAACACCTTGGGCACTCGACCGGATGCTTTTATCTGTTTCACGATCTACAAACAGCGATCCCGAAATATTAAAGAAATCAAAGGCAATTCCATAAACAATCATCGATGCAATAAACATCCACACACCTCCCCCAGGATTTCCAACTCCAAAAAATCCGAATCGTAAAACCCAGGCAAACATAGCCATTAACATTACTTTTTTGATTCCAAATCTTTTCAGGAAGAATGGGATCAATAATATTCCCAGCGTTTCTGAAACCTGTGATAAAGAGATTAATGCATTTGCATGATTAGCACCCCATGTGTTTGTGAAACCCGGAATATCTTTAAAACTGGTAATGAAAGGATTGGCATATCCGTTGGTTATTTGCAGCGAAACACCCAGAAACATCGAGAATATAAAGAAGATGGCCATCTTCTTGTCTTTGAACAGACTAAATGCTTTTAATCCCAGGGCATCATAAAGTGTTTTCTTTTCTTTATTCTTGTTTACCGGACAATTGGGTAAGGTAAACGAATACAGGAACAACATTACACCAAGAATTGCCGATACAAAGAATTGCATATGGTTATTCTGAAAACCGGTAAAATCGACAAACAACATGGCAAAGATAAAACCAACAGTTCCAAGGGTCCGAATAGGAGGAAAAGCTTTGATAATATCATAATTGTTTTGTACTAAAACGTTGTAGGCTACCGAATTGGACAAAGCAATAGTTGGCATGTAAAAAGCAACGCTGATGGAATAAAATGAGAAAAGTATCGGGAATTGTGCATTGTCACCGGCGGTCATCCCATAATAACCGGCCGCAAAAATGAATATAGCGGCAATGGCGTGGCTGATACCCAACAGTTTCTGTACCGGAACCCAGCGGTCGGCTACAATTCCTAAAATGGCCGGCATAAAAATCGACACGATTCCCTGCATGGCATAAAAAAGTCCGATATCGGCTCCCATGCCAATGTTTCCCAAATAGTTTCCCATCGAAGTCAGGTACGCTCCCCACACTGCAAACTGCAGGAAGTTCATGACAATCAACCTAAATTTAATCGACATAAATTCTAGTGCTATTTTTTACGTTTATTGAGTTCGTCACGTATGATCGATGCTTTTTCGTAATCTTCATTCTGGATGGCATCATTCAGCAGTTCCTGAAGTTCGTCTGCCGAATACTGTGAATAGGAAGAAACAGAAGGTTCATCATAATCATCATCCAGCATGCTTCTCACCGGAGACTCTTCATCTTCCTGTGTGAGCACAATTCCTGCTTTTTTTAAGATTTCTTCAGAAGTATATATCGGACAACGAAAACGCAGGGCCAGGGCCACTGCATCCGAAGTACGTGAATCAATACGAATTTCTTTTCCGCCCATTTCACAAAGCAACTCAGAATAAAAAATCCCTTCCTCGAGTTTGTAAATCGTCACTTCAATCAGCGCGATATCGAAAGCAAGAGCCATGTTTTTTATTAAATCGTGGGTAAGCGGACGCGGAGGTTTTAAGCCTTCGAGCTGAATAGCAATGGCCTGGGCTTCAACAGGCCCTATAATAATGGGAATACGTCGTTCTCCATTCTCCTCTGCCAATACCAACGCGTAAGCTCCAGACTGTGTCTGGCTTACCGAAAGTCCTAAAATGTTTAAACGAATTTTTTGCATACCTGCGCGGCCTGATTTTCAGCAGAAACAAATATAACAATCATTTTTGTTTATTGCCGAAAATGAAAGTCTTTTGTAGAAAAGCCCGTAAATTAAAGCGGTCTAACAATCAGAGTACGTTTTAAAACAGAAATTTAAAAAAATGATCGAGGTGTAGTTTTTTACTAAAAGATGCGACCAACGGATAAATAACTAATCAAAAAGAGGTGCAAAAAACAGGTAAAAGGGAATTTAGTGAACTGATCGAAAAACACCAGGGGATTATTCACAAAATAACCATGGTTTATGCAAACAATTTGGCTGATCGCGAAGACCTTTTTCAGGAAATATGCCTGCAACTTTGGAGATCTTTCACGGGGTTCAGGGGCGAGGCACAATTCAGTACCTGGATGTACCGGGTGGCATTGAATACGGCCATCAGTAATGTTCGGAAAAACAGCAGACGCCCAGTTTTTGAAACATTGAAAGGAAATGAGAAAGTGATGGCTGAAGATTTGAATGATGCGGAGCAGGTAAAACTGTTGTATCGGGGAATTGCCCGGCTGAACCATATTGATAAAGCAATTATTTTACTCTGGCTCGAAGACAAAAGTTATGAGGAAATTGCTGAAGTACTCGGAACATCAAAAGGCAATATTGGTGTAAAGCTGGTCAGGATTCGGAGGAAACTGGAAGTATGGGTTTCAATTACAGAAAAACAAGAGTCATGAACGAAGAAAAATTAAAAGTCATGTGGAATAAAACAAAAAGTTTGGGAAGCGAATCAGTGTATAACAGCCAACTGATTCAAAAATATCTGTCGGGGCGTTCCAACGACACCTCGCAGAAGATCAGGAATATGGTACGATTTGATATCGTATTAAAAGCTCTGCTTGTTTTGGTCTTTGGAGTCGATATTTATCTTTTCGCAGGAACAACAAATATTGTTATTGTCTCGCTGTTTGCCATTTTAGCGTTGATCCCGATCATCTTCTATGAACGAAGAATGCTCACCCGTTTTGATGAGGTAGCAGATCAGGGACAAAATACCCGGGAAAAACTATCCTCGATGCTGGGTTATTTGAAGACAAAGTTTACCAGCACTTTACTTGCCATCTCGATCACTTATTTATTTTTATTTATTTCAGGCTCACTCATCTACTTTTATCTGGCTTATGGTCATGTACGAACACTGGACACGATTGATGTTTTTGTTTTTGCCGGATTCATTTTGATTGGTATTGTGTTTAATTTTACTGTGAATAAAGGTCAGGTAAAATACCAGATCAAACATCTCGAGAATTGTTTGTCAGATTTGAATGATCAGGCTTTGCCATTGGCTGAAGAAATAATTGAAAATCAGCGCAAACAAGATCGGGCAAACAAATTGATTTTGGGAGTTATACTTGTTTTTGGCTTTGTTTTGCTGATTGTAGTTTTAATGAACATAGGTACCTGAATAAACAATGGAAATTCCTCTGAAATAAATGCTTCAGAATTTGTAAGTTATCTGAAAATAACTACTTTTGCAGTCCGAAAAATTTATCCGTTCAGGCTAAAAAAGAGGAAACAAGCGAGATTCCCGCCTGCCGGTGTTAACATTAAAAGTGAAATTATGTACGCGATTGTTGAAATTGCTGGACAGCAATTCAAAGTTGAGAAAGACAAAAAACTTTTCGTACACCGACTGGATGCAGTAGAAGGTGCATCAGTTGATTTCGATAAAGTTTTGCTGGTTGACAACGACGGACAGGTAGCCGTTGGAACTCCCACTGTAAGTGGTGCAAAGGTAACAGCGAAAGTGCTGGAACATGTGAAAGGTGAAAAAGTATTGGTTTTCAAAAAGAAACGTCGTAAAACGTATCAGAAAATGAACGGTCACCGTCAGTACTTCACTCAGATACAAGTTGAAACCATTGTTGGATAATTAATAAAGAAAATTTACCATGGCTCATAAGAAAGGTGTAGGTAGTTCGAAAAACGGACGCGAATCGGAAAGTAAACGACTGGGAGTAAAAATTTACGGAGGTCAGTTTGCAAAAGCTGGTAATATTTTAGTTCGCCAGCGTGGTACAACACATCACCCGGGAGATAATGTTGGAATAGGTAAAGATCATACTCTTTTCGCATTAATCGACGGAACCGTTGTGTTCAGAAAAAGAAGAAATAATCGTTCCTATGTATCGGTTGCTCCGGTAGTGGAAGTTGAAGTAGCAGAAGCTCCGGCTAAAAAAGCTGCTCCTAAAGCTGAAGCTCCAAAGGCAGAAGCAAAACAGGAAGTAAAAGCTGAAGCTCCAAAAGCTGAAGTTGCCGGTGACGATTTAACCAAATTAACTGGTGTTGGCCCAAAATTGGCTGAAATTCTTGCTGAAGGTGGTTTTGCCACTTATGCTGCAGTAGCTGCTGCTTCGGTTGAAGATCTTCAGAAAGTATTGGAAGCTGCCGGAAGTCGCTATGCTTCAAAAGATCCGCAACCCTGGATCGAAGAAGCAAAAGGTTTGGCTTAATTTAAGAAGCTACGTTCAGGATTAAATCCTGAAGAAGAAATACAAAGCTCTTGTCGGTATCGGCAAGGGCTTTTTTTGTTATTTTTAGTCGGAATAATCTAAATAAAAACTACAATCTAACCTAACCTTTATGAAACGAAGAACATTTCTGAAAACCGGAATAACCGGAACTGCCGCCCTGGCTTTATCTCCTATGCTGGCTTGTGGCACTAATCAAAAACAATTACATATTTCGCTCGCCGAGTGGTCGTTAAACAGGAGCTTTCGTGATGGATCGCTTGATGCCAACGATTTTGCCTCCATTGCAATGGATAAATACGGCATTGGTGCCTGTGAGTATGTAAATGGCTTTTATACTGAACATGCTACCGACGAGAAATTCTGGAACGAGATGAAATTGCGGTCGGATAACGCGGGTGTGGTCAACAAAGTATTGATGGTTGATGATGAGGGAGATTTGGGAGTGGCAGATGATGCGGAACGTCTGCAGTCGGTTGAAAACCATTACAAATGGGTTCATGCCGCCAGTTTGCTTGGATGTGAGACCATGCGTGTGAATGCTTTTGGCGATCCCGATCGCGAAAAATATCGTAACGCTATTATCGATGCCATGTCTCGGTTGGCAGAATATGCGGCGCCACTGGGTATAAACATTGTGATTGAGAATCATGGTTTGTTCAGTTCCGATGCCGACCTGATTACAGGGATTATTAAAGAGATAAACCTTTCTAATTTTGGCTCATTACCCGATTTCGGGAACTGGTGCCTTTCTGCGAAGTGGGGAACCACCCAGTTTGAATGCGAAAAAGCTTATGACCGCTATCAGGGTGTCGCCGAACTTCTTCCATATGCGAAATCTGTTAGTGCCAAATCGTATAATTTCAATGAGAAGGGAGAAGATACCAAAATCGATTACTACCGGATGATGAAACTGGTGAAAGAGTCGGATTACGACGGTTACATCGGAATTGAATACGAAGGGACAGAAAAAAGTGAACACGAAGGTATTCTGCTCACAAAAGAACTGATGCAAAAGGCCTGGGAAGTTGTATAAAACAAAGGATTCCATCTTTTCAAAAGATGGAATCCTTTGTTTAACACTGTCTGTCATTCTTATTTCAAATTTTTATTCAGAAAATCAGTCATGATCTGAATCACTTTCGGATCGGAAAATTGTGGCCCTCCATGGTTGGCTTCGTTAATCACGTATCGGGTTGATTCTCCCCCAACTTTGCGAAGTGCATTGTGTACCAATAGCGTTTGGCTGGGCGAAACAAGCTGATCCGCCGATCCGTGGATAAAAAGAAAAGTAGCATCGTTTTTATCTACATAATTCACCGGATTCGATTTGGCGACAACTTCCGGTTTATCCAGAATCGTTAACCCGCTGTTTTTGCCATGTACATAACCCGCTTCAGGTGCATCGGTTGTAAAATGTGCTTCCTCGGCTTCCTTGTCGTAATCGGCGCCAATTTTTGTCAGGTCCGATAAACCATAACAATCGATCGCTGCCTGCACATCGCTGCTCTGATCTAAATTTTCGCCTACTTCAAATTCTTTTACTCCGTTGGTTGTTCCTGTCATAGCAGTGAGGTAACCGCCAGCGGATTCGCCCCAAATGGCAATTTTTTCAGGATCGATTCCGTATTTATCAGCATTGGCACGTAAAAATCGAATAGCTGCTTTAACATCCGAAACGGCATCGCTATACAAACCATTTGATACTACATGATATTCAATACTTCCTACAACAAAACCGGCTTTGGCAATTTCACACCGATTGTAAAGATTGCTGTTTTTTGGTGCCCACATAAAACCACCACCTGTTATAAAAACCACTGCAGGGTATTTTGTGTCATCTTTTGGGCGAACCACATCCATTTTTAAATCCATTGGCTGGCCTTCTGAATTGGTGGAATTGTGAAATACAATGTCAGTTGTTAATGCCAGATTTTCCGGAACCTCCTTTATTTGACGATTTTCAGCAGAAATTCCATCCAAAACAATACTGGTGCTGTTATCACTTGGCCTGATTTCGGCTGGTAACAGCAGGTTTCCCATTGCTGGTATTTTCTTTCGTTCTGCTTTCTGGGTTTGAGCTACCGAAAAATGGGCGCCTAATAAGAAAGCGAAAACCAGTGAAAGGTTGATATAATTCTTCATTTTTGGTGAGTATTAAAGTTTTGACTGTAAAGATAACTGATCGTTTAGATTCTTACTTTTCCCGGAAGTTTAATTTCTCAACCCCTTTTTATTAACCTATTGTTCGGGGTCATAATTTAGGTTTCTGAAATCGATGTTGTGCCGCAACATTTATTAAATTTGCAGCTTACTTAAAAAGACAGATATGCTTAATCTGAAATTTATACAGGATAACCCTGAACTGGTGATAGAAAAACTGAAGAAAAAGAATTTCGATGCCAGCGGGATTGTATCACAGATCATCGATCTCTATCAGCAGAAGAATAAACTGCAATCCTTGTCGGATGCAGCCAAAGCAGAAATGAATAAAATTTCGAAGGAGATTGGAATACTTTTCCGTGAAGGGAAAAAGGAAGAGGCCGAAGCAGCAAAAGAACGTACTTCGGAATTAAAGGAAAATATTAAACAATACGATACAGAGTTTGCAGCCATTGAAGAACAGGTGTATGAATTACAGGTGTTATTGCCAAATCTTCCTGCCGAAATTGTACCGTTTGGAAAAGGTGCCGACGATAACGAAGTAGTTAAAACCGGCGGAGAAATGCCCAAAATGGAAGCATCTGCTTTACCGCACTGGGAACTGGCAGCTAAATACAACCTGATTGATTTTGAATTAGGGGTGAAACTTACTGGTGCTGGTTTTCCTGTTTATCGCGGGAAAGGCGCTCAGTTGCAGCGAGCACTTATTAATTTCTTTTTGGCAGAAGCAGCCAAAGCCGGTTATGAAGAGATTCAGCCGCCACTGGCGGTGAATGAAGCATCGGGATTTGGAACCGGACAGTTACCCGATAAAGAAGGGCAGATGTACCATATCACTGAAGACAATCTTTACCTGATTCCAACAGCTGAAGTTCCGGTTACCAATATTTACCGCGATGTGATTGTGGATGCGAAAGATCTGCCATATAAAAATACGGCTTACAGTGCCTGTTTCCGTCGTGAAGCCGGTTCGTACGGGAAAGATGTTCGTGGTTTGAATCGTTTACACCAATTCGATAAAGTGGAAGTGGTACAGATTGCACACCCGGATAAATCGTATGAAATTCTCGATGAAATGGTAGCACATGTGGAAGGTTTGGTTCAGAAACTGGAACTGCCTTACCGTATCCTGCGTTTGTGCGGTGGCGATATGAGTTTTACTTCGGCACTGACTTACGATTTTGAAGTGTATTCTGCAGCCCAGGAAAAATGGCTCGAAGTAAGTTCTGTATCTAATTTTGAGTCTTTTCAGGCCAACCGTTTAAAACTGCGTTACCGCGACGAAGTGACAAAGAAACCACAGATTGCGCACACGCTTAACGGTAGTGCACTGGCATTGCCACGAATTGTGGCTGCCCTGCTCGAAAACAATCAGACTCCGGATGGAATTAAGATTCCGAAAGTACTGGTACCGTTTCTAGGATATGAAATGATCGACTAAAATATAATTTAAGGTTTAGGCGAAGGATGCCATCCGTTTGAGTCGTTTCAAATTAGGATGGCATCCTTTTTTCCGGCAGTTTGAAATGAATAAGAAAAGGGGATTCATCCCTGCCCATTTTTAACAATAAATTATAGAAGACCCCGTTTTGTAACGAAAACCATCTTTATGAGATACTTTTTTCCCCTCATTTTTCTTTTTCTGGTGATTAGCAGCGCAGGTCAGTCGAAGGCTGGTAACTTTGAACACCGTTTTTCTTTTGGTCTTAGTTTTTCTCCCGATTACACCTATCGTATTTACGATTCGGGCCCGGATTTTCCTGGCGATATTTGGGATGAAGTGGAAGATCCCCGGTTTGGATTTACCACAGGGCTGGTTGCCAAATATTTCTTAACTCCGAATTTTGCAATCGAATCGGGCCTTCAATTTTCCGACAAAGGTTATAAAATTGAAACGTCGGGAGAGCAGTTGGTTCCTGAGGACGGAACTGTTAATGGGCACTACTGGATTAACACAAAATATCATTACAACTATCTTGGAATTCCATTAAAAGCCAATTGGTTTATAATGAACAGAGATGTAAAAGTATTTTTGTCTGGAGGCTTTTCTACTGACTTCTTTCTGAATTCAAAAGCGAAAACTGAGTATTTTCTTGAAGGGAAGGAAGGGTCAGAAGAACATTCGGAAGATGAGGTTGATTTTCATAAAATAAATGTAATTGGACTGGCCGGCTTTGGTGCAGAATATGGTCTCAGTGAAAGCGTATATATTCGGTTTGAACCAATCGTTAGAATTTCGTTTACTTCTGCCGCCACTTACACCTCTGCAATGAGATATTGGTATTCAATGGGAGCTAATTTTTCTGTATTTTTTCAGAAGTAACAGCATCTGAGTAATAATTTTCAGAGGCTGTTATCACCTGGCAGCTTTTTTTGTATCTATACAATCTGATATTCGTAGCGAATAATACGCATGGACAAAGAACAAAAACATCGCCTGATTTCGGTTTTGGAAGAACAAATGTACCGGGTGGAAGATTTGTGTGTTTCTGAAGATCTTTCATCTGAATTAAAGGTTCATGAGATACGGAAATGTTTCAAACGAATTAATGCCCTGCTTCGTCTTTTTCCTGATTCTATTCAACAGGAAGTACAGACTTTCAGACAACCTATGAAATCGATGGCACGGCGTTTGACCATGGCACGTGAAACCACTGTCAATCTCCAGTTTTTTGAAACCATGTGTGCCGAGAATCAGTGCTTAGTCCTATCCGAGGCACAGGAGTTGAAACAACAATTGGCCAAAGAAAATTTTGAATGTATTCAGGAACTTGTACAAGGTGAATCGATTTTCGATGCGATTAGAAGTGAGATGAAAATTGGGAGGTACGAATTTCTTGAAAAATTGCCTGATAATGATTTCACAATCGATGTCCTTAGTGAGCTGGATCTTTCGTTTCATAAATCGCGGAACTTGTATTTGAATTCGTGTGCAGATTATCATCCCGAAGAATTTCACGAATTGCGCAAACAAATGAAGATTCTCTGGTATCAATTCGAATTTATTCATCCCGGGCAAACGGAAGTGCCTGGTACACTTTCAGACCGGCTTCACCAGATTACCGATCGTTTGGGCGACGATCACGATTGGTACATCTTTCTCAATGAGATTGATCACGAAAAATATGTGGTATCAGATTCGTTTAAAACTTCATTGGAGGTAACCATTCAAAAATATCAAAAAGAAAATCTTATCATTCTGAATGAAAGTTTGGCCAACTTCTTTCGCGAAAAGGATAATGAATTTCTTCATGCCCTCAGAAAGGTTTGAAAGAGGCGCATTTTATAATCTGAAGTAAATTTTACGAGTAGAGATAATAGCTTACAGGTTTTGCGGGCGTGAAAAAATTCCGTCAGTCGGGCTAAACAGTAGTTTGAAAAATGACAGAGGTTAATTTTTTCTTGATTTTTCTTTGTTTCGTTTCTTTTTATCATGAGAAAGAATTGGAGCGAAGTGGAAATCAGCCCACGCTAAATGAAATGGTGTTTGAGGCAAAGCCTCAACCTGGAGAAAGGAGCGATTACTACCAAATGATATTAAATGTTTTTGAGAATTGTATTATGGACTAATTCTTTAATCATCAAACTTTACTTTTCTGATTATCGACTTATCACGGCAATTCTCGAGCAAAGTCAGATTCGACATACGGAGTAAAGGATGTTTAAAATCAGGTGCAATTTCAACCAGAGGTACCAGCACAAACAACCTTTCCTGAATTTTTGGATGAGGAATCACAAGGTCTATTGAATCAAAATAAATATCGTCGAAATACAAAATATCAATGTCCATTTCGCGGTTGTCGTAAGAAGAATTTTGCTCAACATTTCGGCCAAACATGGCTTCGATTTCCTTGATGTGCCAAAGCAATTCCTCTGCTTCCAGTTTCGTTTCGATGTACATTACCTGGTTCCAAAACTGAAACTCGGAGTGAAAACCCCAGGGGGGTGTTTCGTAAATGGAGGATTCATTTAGCATTTTTCCTAAACGCTCGCTAATTAGCGGACGTACACGTGTAAAGTTTTTTTGTTTATCCCCAATATTTCCGCCCAAACCAATAAAAACCTTATGCATAGAATTATATCTTTGTAATAAATCGTTTAAATACTTACCAATTGAATAGTGAATGTTTTATCGTTTGCAAAAGTATCAAACGATGGTAACAAAAAAATAGTTTCAGGCAGGAATATCAATCTTACCTGAACCGGTTCGGTAAAAACGTGTTTTACTATATTTAACATCTAGACAAACAAAATATGAAGGAATTTTTCAAGTATGTACTGGCTACAATAGTTGGTTTTATTGCCATTTCAATCATTGGTGGCTTTTTTATGTTTATTATAATTGGGGCATTAGTTGCTTCTACAGAAAAACAGGTAACTGTAGATAATAATTCAATGCTTGTTATTGATTTGAACCGGCAATTGGTTGACCGAGGAACGGTTGATCCATTTGAAGATATTGAACTTCCGGGTATGTTCAGCTCGGTAAAAACCATTGGCCTGGATCAGATCACCAAATCCTTGAAAAAAGCAGTTGATGATGATCGGATCAAAGGGATTTACCTCGATCTTTCGGTAACAAACGGAGGAATGGCATCGATGGAAGAATTACGCAACGCACTCATTGCTTTTAAAGACAGTTGCGATAAACCGATCTATGCTTGTTCCGATAAAAACCTGTTGGATCAGAAATCGTATTACCTGGCAACAGTAGCCGATAAAATTGTGATCCATCCGGAAGTAGCTGTTGATTTTCGCGGTTTAGGCGGCGAAATGATGTTCTACAAGGAAGCTTTGAAAAAGATAGGTGTTCAGGTTGAAATTATTCGTCATGGCAAATTTAAAGCAGCAGTTGAACCTTACCTTTTGGATAAAATGAGTGACGAGAACCGTTTGCAGACAATGAGTTACATGAACAGTTTGTGGGGGCACATGCTGAAGGGGATTTCTGAAAAAAGGGGAATACCGGTTGAAAAGCTAAATGAGCTGGCAGATGCTGTTCAAACATTCAGAAAAGGTAACGAAGCAGTGGAAAGCGGTTTGGTAGATGCTGCGGAATATAAAGATCAGGTTTTGGCTGACCTTCGCGAGATTACTGGAACTGAAGGTACAGCCGGTGTTCCGGTTATTGGAGTTAAGGATTATGTAAATGCACCCGTAAAAGGAGCGGCCAGTAAATACAGCCGGAATAAAATTGCAGTGATTTATGCCAGCGGTGAAATTGGAATGTCGTTGTCGGGTGGAGAGATGATCGAAGGAGATAAGTTGGGTAGGGAGATTCGTAAAGTTCGTCAGGATAGTTCTTATAAAGCTATTGTCTTACGGGTGGATTCTCCCGGAGGTTCCGTTTTCGATTCCGAAACCATCTGGCGTGAGGTGAAACTGGCAGCAGAAACAAAAACCACGGTTGTTTCCTTTGGCGATGTGGCTGCCTCTGGAGGTTATTACATTTCGTGTGCTGCTGATAAAATAGTAGCCAGTCCAAACACCATTACCGGATCGATTGGAATTTTTGGGATGATCCCAAATGTTGGTGAATTGCTGCATGATAAACTGGATATCTCAACCGATGTGGTGAAGACAAATAAAAATGCGGACTTGCTCACCTTAACCCGGCCGATGACTGATTATGAAAAACAATTAATGCAGTATAGCATTGAAAATGGGTATGATACCTTTATTTCTCATGTGGCAGATGGCCGTCATATGAGCAAGGAAGCGGTGGACGAGATTGGACAGGGCCGTGTCTGGAGTGGCGCTATGGCCAAAGATATTGGCTTGATCGATGAGTTTGGAGGGTTGGAGGATGCCATTAAACTGGCGGCAGAAATGGAAGGTCTGGATAATTATCGTACCGTGGAGTTGCCAACTTTGGCAGGTCCATGGGAAGAAATCTTCAAAATGACAGGTAACAACGTACGTGCACGAATATTAAAAGCCGAACTCGGAGATAAATACAAGTACTACGAATATTTCAAAAAGGCTTCTAATATGAATGGCATTTATGCCCGGTTACCTTACGATATTACATTTCAGTAAGATTCACTGAGGAATTGAAAGATACAGAATCGGGAACAGATTATTATTTAGTTTCCGGTTCTGTTTAAGCTTTTGGCCAAGCTCATAAAAGCAGTTTTAACTATCTGATATTTACAGATAAATATTATTTTTACTTTGATTTTAAAGTCTGTTTTAGGCATTTTAAATTGGTTGTCTGTAACAATCTTTGCCTGGTTAATAAGTTGATGATAAACCTAAAAATCATGATTCGTATCCCTCTGTTACTGTTTTATCTGCAATTCACCGTATTACTGATTTTTATTGTAAAAACAGGAGAATGTGAACAAGTTCTTACAAAAACTGATAGTCTGCGGCATGAGGTGAACCGAAAGACTGGAATAGAAAAAGTTTCGGCACAACTTGACCTTGCATTACAACTTTACGAAAGAGAAAATGCGGAAGCACAACAAATGGCACGGTCGGCACTTGCAGCTTTACGACATTCCGGTAATCAGGCACTTTTAATGAAAGCTTATTTTGTACTTGGGCGCATTAGTCAGCAACTGGATAATTCAACACTTTCCCAGTCTTACTATGATTCGGCAGTATTTATTTCGGAAGAGCTTGACGACAAATCTTTTCAAAGTGAGATATTGCTCCAGAAAGGTATAAGCCAGCATGTACAGGGGAATTTTCTGAATGCTCTTCAAACATTCAATGAGGCTATTCAGGTAGGTCGTTTGGCTGAAAATTATCGAATTGTAGGTGGGGCATATTCTATGACTGGTACGATTTACCGCGAAAATGGATTGTATGATCGTGCCATTGAAAATATTTTGGAATCCAGAATATTTTATGAAAAGGCTTCGTTTACTGAAGGTTATGCCTGGGATGCGTATTTGCTGGGACGGATTTATGCTGATTTACAACTACCCGGGGAGGCGCTCAAGTATTTTCAGAGTGCATTGGAAGATTATACAAAATTGGCAGCAATCGATAATAATAAGAACGGACTTGCCATATGTTACGAACAGATTGCCCTTGTTTCCATTGAATTAAAAAGGTTTGATCAGGCCCGGGAAAGCAATAAACTTGCGCGGGAAATTTATCTTAGCAGTAATTCTTCTTACGGTATTTCAAATACTGAGATCATTCAGGGAAGAATCGAATTTGAGACGGGTAGTTACGAAGAGGCTGAAAATCAGTTGCAAAATGCGCTGGTTAAAAAATTGGAAATGGATGATAAACTCAGCCAGGCCAGTATTTACGAATACCTCGGATTAAGTATGATACGTTTGGGAAACGTACAGGAAGGATTAAACAATTTACAACATGCAATTGAATTGGCCCTGGAGGTTGGTCAAAAGAAGAAACAACTGGATATTTATAAGCGGTTAATTGCCGTATATACCGAACTAAAAAAGCCGGATAAAGTTATTTTTTACCAAAATAAGTTGATTACAGTTCAAAACGAATTGCTGACCGGGGGCGCTAATATCAGGATGGAGCAACTGCAGGATATTTATGAAATTGAGGTAAAGAATTCACAGATACTGGAGTTGAAAAAACAAAACGAGATCAATGAATTAACCATCAAACAAAATCGGATTACAAATATTTTTCTGATTACAGGTATTTTGATGGCCATTCTTATCTCCTTGATTGTTTACTGGTTTTACCGACGCACCCGGCAAAACAATCAAAAACTTTACGAGGCAAATGCAGCTAAAGACAGATTCTTTGCCATCATCGCACACGACCTTCGGGGGCCTACTAATACACTTACTTCATTTGTCGAACACCTTTATTCAGAGTTTGATAATTTGAACAAAAAAGATTTGAAGGAGTTGTTACAAATTCTTCACATATCGTCAAAAAATGTGAGCAACTTATTGGAAAACTTGCTTGTTTGGGCACGATCGCAAACCAACAAGATCGTTTATTCCCCTGAAAAACTGGATATGCGAAATGAAATTTTAAAAGCATATGAAGGGCTGGAACAGACAGCAAAAGAAAAGGAAATTGAGGTAATACTTGAACCCGATTCTGGTATTCCCGTCTGGGCCGATAAAAATATGGTGCAAACCATTTTACGGAATGTTCTTAGTAATTCGATTAAATTTACTGAAAGAGGTGGAAAGATAAAGACAACAACCAGTTCTGCGCACAACTTTGCTACTATCGAAATCAAGGATACTGGAATTGGGATAGATGCAGACAATCTGTCTAAAGTCTTTGATATTGACAGTAAATTCAGAAACCGCGGAACAGAAAATGAAATGAGTACCGGTTTGGGTTTGATCCTTGTAAAAGATTTTGTTGATAAAAACGGTGGAACAGTGAAAATAGAAAGTGAGTCAGGAAAAGGTACAAACGTGATCATCTCCTTGCCACTTGCCTGATTTTCTTCACGCACATTTTTATTATCTTCGTTGTTCAAACAAAAATCTGCATGTTCAAATTCCTTCTTTATCCTTTTTCATGGTTGTACGGTCTGGGGGTTTCGCTTCGAAATCAGGCTTATGATCTGGATATTCTGAAGTCGAGGGAATTTGAAGTACCTGTTATCTCAATTGGAAATATCACAGTGGGAGGAACCGGCAAAACACCACATGTGGAATACCTGGTTGATTTGTTGAAAGACAAGTACAAAGTGGCCACATTAAGCAGGGGATACAAACGCAAAACAAAAGGATTTCGCCTTGTAGAAGTGGAAACAACTGCCATAGAGTCGGGAGATGAACCATTGCAGATCAAAACAAAATTCCCCGACGTTACTGTTTCTGTTTGTGAAGATCGTGCAGAAGGAATTGACCGTTTGTTAAACCAGAATGCTGATCAGGTACCTGATGTAATTCTGCTCGACGATGCGTTCCAGCACCGCAGTGTTACGCCCGGGATCAACATTTTACTGATTGACTATAATCGTCAGCTAAAGGACGACCATCTTTTACCGGCGGGCCGGCTTCGTGAGAGAGCACACCAGGCGCGAAGAGCTAATATCATCATTTTCACCAAATGCCCCGATGAGGTTACTCCCATTATGCGCCGTATTTTACAAAACGATGTTGGTTTACTGCCGTATCAGAGTCTGTTTTTTACGAAACTGGAATATGACAAGCTGAAACCTGTATTTAACGGGAAGAAGCCTGGCAAAACATTTTATGAAGAGAAACAGCATGCAGTACTTCTGGTTACAGGCATTGCGAATCCGGCTTTATTAATTAAGCACGTAAAGAAGTTTGCATTGTCTCTTAAAACGATCAGTTATCCCGATCATCATTCTTATTCAGATCAGGATATTAAAAATATTCAGCATAACTTTGATAATCTGGGAGCGGGAAAAAAGATAATTATTACAACCGAAAAGGATGCTATGCGTTTTAAAGATACTTCCGGGTTAAGCGAAGGATTAAAGTCGGCTTTGTATTATGTGCCGGTAAGAATTACATATTTGGATGAAGGGAAAAGAGTATTTAATAAGAAGATATTGAACTATGTTGGAGAAAATAAAAGCAACCGCGAGCTTTATAAAAGAAAAAATTCAGGCCAGTCCTGAAGTAGGAATCATTTTGGGAACCGGGTTGGGGGGCCTTGCAAAAGAAATTGAAGTTATTCAATCAATTCCCTATAGCGAAATTCCCGATTTTCCGGTATCAACTGTTGATGGTCATGCCGGCCGTTTGATCTACGGAAAACTGGGCGACCGTGAAGTACTGGCCATGCAGGGCCGTTTTCATTACTACGAAGGGTACAACATGAAAGAAGTAACCTTTCCGGTTCGTGTGTTAAAATACGTGGGGATCACACATTTGTTTGTTTCCAATGCAAGCGGTGGTTTGAATCCGGATTGGAAAGTGGGAGAAATCGTGATTATCAACGATCACATCAATCATTTTCCTGAACACCCGTTGAGGGGAAGAAACGATAAAGATCTGGGGCCGCGTTTCCCCGACATGAGTAAATGTTACGATAAACGCCTGCGTAATAAAGCCAAATTAATCGCGGTAGAACATAATATAGATGTTAAGGAAGGGGTGTATGTAGGTGTTCCCGGACCGACTTTTGAGACTCCGGCTGAATACAAAATGTTCCGGATTCTTGGTGGAGATATGGTTGGTATGTCTACCGTGCCGGAGGTAATTGTTGCAGTACATATGGGCTTAAAAGTGTTTGGAATTTCTATTGTAACCGACAGTGGTGTGCCGGGTGAAATTGTTGAGATTTCACACGAGGAAGTACAGGAAGTAGCGATGAAAGCAGAGCCACGGATGACCCTTATCATGAAAGAATTGATTAGAAGTATTTAGGTGTTCTAGGTTCTGAAATTAGATTTTTTGAGATCAGAATTAATACAAATACTCCATATTAAATGATACAAAAAATATTCTTACTCCTTTTCGCCTCACTGATGTTCCTGAGCTGTTCAAGTCCAAAAACAGATGAAGTGAAACTGGTCATTGATTCAAAATCAGAGTTGGGCGAAGGTTCGCTGTGGGATTATCGATCCGGGGAATTGTTGTGGGTAAATATCAAAGGAGAGATTCTGAATTTTTATAATCCGGTAAGCGAAATGAACACAGAGATGTTTACCGGGCAAATGGTTGGAACAGTTGTCCCTACTGAATCAGGGAAAGTTCTGGTTGCTTTGAAAAACGGCATATATTCGCTCGATCCGGAAACGGGAAGTAAAAAACTGATTGTGGATCCCGAGGCTGATAAACCGGACAATCGTTTTAATGACGGGAAATGTGATCCATCCGGCAGATTTTGGGTTGGGACAATGAGTTTGACAGGTCAATCGGAAGCCGGTGCTTTGTACCGTCTCGATCCTGACAGTACTATCCACAAAATGATCGACCATGTGGGTACATCAAATGGTATTGTATGGTCATCAGATAAAACTCTTATGTACTACATCGATACGCCCACAAAGAAAGTAATGGCCTACGATTACGACGATGCCAGCGGTGAGATCAGCAATCCACGGGTCGCGGTTGAGATTCCGGATGGAATGGGTTACCCCGACGGTATGACCATCGATGCAGATGATCATTTGTGGGTAGCACTTTGGGGAGGCTCTGCAGTAGCCAATTTTGATCCTGCAACCGGGGAACTGATCCGTAAAATTGAAGTGCCTGCAAAAAATGTAACTTCCTGTGCTTTTGGCGATGAAGACCTTGGAACTTTGTACATCACCACAGCACGCGAGTCGACAAGGGAGGAAGATTTGCAGAAATTTCCGCATGCAGGTGGTGTTTTCAAGATACGAACGGGTGTAAAAGGTGTTAAAGCGTTTTATTTTAACGATCTCGATTAAACCTACTATGAATCTTCTGATCCTTTCGCTGGCTCCGGTTTTTATTATTGGCGGGTATATTTATTACCGCGACAAATACGAAAAAGAACCTCTTCGACTTCTTTGGAAGGCTTTATTGGCTGGAGCATTAATTGTTATTCCTGTTATTTTTATCGAACAGTTTTTATCGTATTTTCTGCCTTTCTTTCGCGGAATTTTGAATGCCGCTTATCATGGGTTTGTGGTGGCCGCTTTTACCGAAGAGTCGTTCAAGTTTCTGGCTTTGTTTCTTTTGTTTTGGAGAACCAATGTATTCAATGAAAAGTTTGATGGCATTGTATATGCAACCTTTATTTCTCTTGGCTTTGCTGGAGTAGAGAACGTTTTGTATGTGTTGGAGTACGGAGCTGGTACCGGAATTTCACGTGCGCTGACCGCCGTTCCTGCTCACGCTGTATTTGGGGTGACCATGGGATTTTATGCCGGACAAGCGCGCTTCTACGATAAACAAAGGAAAGAATTGCTCAAAAAAGCAATTGGAATGCCCATTCTTTTACACGGGATTTACGATTTTATACTGATGACCGGTTATGACTGGCTGTTGATTTTCTGGGTGGGCTTCGTAGTTTTTCTGTACATCTCGGCTTTAAAAAGAATAAAAACTCTTTCCGATCAGTCGATTTATAATACCGATTACAACTTATTAAATCAAACATTTTCAAAAAAAGACTAGTATGAATTTGCCGACTTTTGCCGATGTTGAAAAAGCGCATCAACTGATTCAGCAATACGCGCACCGAACCTTGGTTATGACCTCAATAAGCATTAATCAAATCGTGGGTGCTGAGTTGTTTTTCAAATGCGAGAACCTGCAAAAAGTGGGGGCCTTTAAATTCAGGGGAGCCTGCAATGCGGTATTTTCTCTTTCTGAAGAAGATGCAGTAAAGGGTGTGGGAACGCATTCATCGGGAAATCATGCGGCAGCTTTGGCACTGGCAGCCCGGATGCGTGGAATTGCCGCCCATATTGTTATGCCGATCAATTCGCCCGAAATTAAGAAGAAGGCAGTGGCCGGTTACGGTGCAAATATTACCTTTTGCCAACCTACTTTGCAGGCGCGCGAAAGTACCCTTGCGAAAGTGATTGAAGAAACCGGCGCTACCGAAATTCATCCCTACAATAATTTTCATGTAATTGCCGGACAGGGAACCGCTGCCAAAGAATTGATCGAAGACAAGGGAGAGTTTGATGTAATTATGGCACCGGTTGGTGGCGGCGGACTCTTAAGCGGAACTGCCATTTCAACCAAATATTTGCTGCCGGGTTGTAAAGTAATTGCTGCTGAACCCGCAGGCGCCGACGATGCTTTCCGTTCGTTTCACTCCAAAAAACTGGTTCCTTCCATACAGCCTAAGACCATTGCCGACGGCTTGCTTACTTCGCTCGGCGAGCGAAATTTTGCCATTATCATGGATAAAGTGGATGATATTGTTACGGTTTCGGAAGAATCGATCATTGCTGCCATGCGGCTGATCTGGGAACGAATGAAAATTATTATCGAACCGTCGTCGGCAGTGCCGCTGGCCGCCATACTCGAAAAGAAACTAAAAGTAAAAGGAAAGAAAGTAGGCATAATTCTATCCGGTGGAAACCTGGATTTGGGAAGTTTGCCGTTTTAATTATTTCTAACCTCGAGCTTCTGCTTTCTGACTTTTTCAAAACATTGGACTAACAATATGTGCAAGTGCCTCCCGCACTTTATTGATCACCGGACGTTTTCTCCATTGAACCAGTTTAACTTCCTGGCAATTTGTTTGATCATCAAGGAAATGTGCTTCCACTTCTTTTAAAAAGCTGTGACTGTAAATAAAGGCATTGGCTTCGAAATTGGTTTCAAAACTGCGGAAATCGAAATTGCTCGTTCCAATTGTTGAGAAGGAATCATCGACGAGCATATACTTACTGTGAATAAAGCCGTTTTGATAGAGAAAAATACGCACACCGGCTTCCAGCAATTCTTCCACGTACGAAAACGAACACCATTGCGAAACCCTCGCATCTGATTTTTGCGGAATGATAATCCGGATATCAACCTGGCTGAGTGCTGCTGTTTTCAGTGCTTCGAGCAAAGCAGGCGGTGGCATCAGGTAGGGAGTTACCAGATGAATCCTTTTACGTGCACTGGTGATGGCTGAAAAAAAAGCCTGTGCAATGCCTTCCCAGTCGTGATCGGGACCGCCGGCACAAACCTGTACCGGAATCCCGGGAGTTTCGGAAAACTTTGGAAAATAGTCGCGGCCTTTTAAATCCTGCTTGCTTACAAAATACCAGTCGGCTGCAAAAATCACCTGCAGACTGGCAGCTGCATCGCCCGTAATTTTCAGATGTGTATCGCGCCACTTACCCAGTTTGGAATCACCCTCGACGTAACGGTCGGCAATATTTATTCCGCCAATAAAACCAACTTTCCCATCAATAATGGTCAGCTTTCGGTGGTTCCGGTGATTTACTTTTGAAGTCAGCCGCGGAAAGCGAACTTCCATGAAAGGATAAATTTCAATACTGTTTTCGCGCAGGTGTCGAAAGAATCTTTTGTTTAAGCTCCAGCTTCCCACATCGTCGACAATGATGCGCACCTCCACACCTTCAGTACGCTTTTTCAGAAGAAGCTCGACAAGTTGACCGCCAATTTTATCGTTTCCAAAAATGTAATATTCAAGGTGAATATGGTGTCGGGCATTTGCAATCGCTTCGAACAATACCGAAAAAGTATGGTCGCCATCTTTTAATAGTTGAAGGTCGTTCCCGGTGGTAAGCAAGGCATTTGAGTTGTTGAGCATGAGGCGAATAAGGTGTTCGTACTGACGCAGTTCCTGGTGATTCTGGGGAGGATCGAAGCTACGCAGTTGGCGTGAAGTTTTTCGTCGCCACTCCCGCAAACCCTGCAACCCGCGACGTGAATACATTTTTCTTTTTCGGTATTCCTGACCCAAAACCAGGTAGAACAATACACCAATAATGGGTAAAAGAATCAGTGCTAAAATCCAGGCCACCGTTTTATAAGGCGATCGCTTTTCAAGCAGGATCATGATTGCTACCGGAATTGCCGTAATCAGGAATACGATAGAAAACCACCCGAGGAATTGGTTCGAACCAAACATTTTCTGAAATTTGTGTTTTTATAAAAGTCTGAAATTTGGCGCATAAAAACAATAATAATGCGTACTGGCAAGTTTTAAACGCGAAATATAATGGTATGAAACGAGCATGATAAATTTTTTACACAAGAGCAACCGATTAAAATTCATGCGAGTTCCATCTGTTGCCAAAGAAATAAACAATTTTAAACAGATGAAACCAGTCTTTTTTTTGTTATGGTTAGTGGTGATGACTGTTGCATGTTCAACGCCAAAAAGTGCATCAAAAATGGATGATGTGGCGAAAGCACAAACTGCTGCTGCCGATACCACTGAGTACGAGGTAGAGACCTTTAATAAGAGATTTGACCAGTGGTACCAAAAATACCAGGACCCGGCGAAATACAAATCACAGGCGTATTACGAAAGCTGGAATGAGCAGTATGTGGCAGCGTGGAATGCCAAATGTGCACGTGGCGGTAAAGACTGGCATTTTGATCCGGTAGTTGGTTATAAAGCAAACGAAGATTATGGTTTTGAGATGAACCACAAGCTTTTCTATTATTTTATGTATGTTGAGAATGTGCTGAAAATCCAGATTCTGCCTGGTGGTCCTAAAGATTACAAGCCCTGATCGGGGTTTCGGAAAATTTCAAGAACATCGCTTCCAATTTCTTCTCTTTGTTGAGGGGAAATTTTTATTTCGGGTGCCTGAATTCCTTTGTTGAATTTCTTTTTCCCGGTATAAACGTGTGCTTCGTCCCACAATCCTGAATCAATAAATCGTTGAAGTAAGTTACGCCCACCTTCTACAATCAATGAAAGTTTTTCTTTATGATACAGAATGTCCATGATCTGGGGAAGAATATTTTTTGAGTAATCCACGCGAATGAACTCGAGGGTTGCCCGTTTTTCATTTTTAACAGCATTGATGATGATCGTATCACTTTCTGCATTAAAAATTTTCAGGTCAGCAGATAGACGAAGATTTCTGTCGAGTACGATTCGGAGGGGATTGGTTCCTTTGCAATGACGGACGGTGAGCGTTGGATTATCTTTCTCTGCCGTATTCGTGCCAACCATGATCGCATTTTCTTCAGCCCGCATCTGGTGTACGCGCAGTAAAGCTTCCGGCCCTGTAATCCATGTGGGTTCACCAAAATATTCTACTGACCGGTCGATGTCGATAAAACCGTCCTCTGTTTGCGCCCATTTCAGAAAAATATACGGACGCTTTTTCTGGTGAAATGTAAAAAAACGTTTGTTCAACTCACAGCATTCATTCTCTAATATTCCTAAAGAAATATCAATGCCGGCCCGTTTCATTTTTTCAATTCCCTTACCTGCTACTTCAGCAAACGGATCGATGGTTCCGATTACGACTTTGGGTATTTTTTTAGAAACGATCAGATCGGAACAGGGTGGTGTTTTCCCATGATGGGCACAGGGTTCAAGTGTTACATACAAGGTGCTTTCATTCAGAAGTTTCTGGTTTTCAACAGACCTGATTGCGTTAACCTCAGCGTGTGCCTCCCCGTATTTTTCATGAAATCCTTCCCCAACGATTTTTCCATTATGAACGACAACACAACCGACCATTGGATTGGGCGCCACCTGACCGGCTCCTAAGCGGGCCAGTTCTAAACAACGTTTCATGAAGTTTATATCGGTGGTCATGCAGGAAAAATTAAATTTGTATGCGCAAAAGTAAACAATGCAAACAACTATTCAATACATCAGTGAGGAATTGGCCAACTACTATCCAGACTCTGAAATCAGGGGTTTTGTACGATTGATTATGGAATCGGTTTGTGGATTGAGTTACACTGAAATGATCCTGCAAAAGGATCGTGTACCGACTGCGGATAAGAAGAAAGAACTTGACGAGATAATAAAACGATTAAAAACTTACGAACCTATTCAGTATATTTTAGGCGAAACAGAATTTTTCGATCTGAAGCTAAAAGTAAATCCGAATGTGTTAATTCCGCGTCCCGAAACAGAAGAACTGGTGAACTGGATATTGGAATCAGAAATTGCCCAACAATCTAAAATACTGGATATTGGAACAGGTAGTGGCTGCATTGCGCTGGCACTAAAAGCCAACTTGCCGGAATCTGACGTCTGGGGTGTAGACATCTCTGAAAAAGCATTGGAAACAGCAAGCAATAATGCTAAACTCAATAAGCTGGAAGTAAATTTTCGAAAGGCCGACATCCTGCATTTTGATGTGAGTAATTGGGCCGAGCTGGATGTGGTGGTAAGTAATCCACCGTATGTGCGCTTGTCAGAAAAACAATTGATGCAAAAAAATGTGCTGGATTTTGAGCCGGTTGGTGCACTTTTCGTACCAGATGATGATCCGCTTCTTTTTTATCGTGCGATTGCCGAATTCTCAATGAATAGTTTACGAAAAAACGGCTTTCTCTTTCTGGAGATTAATGAATACCTGGGAGCAGAAACAGTAGATCTACTCGAAGAAACAGGTTTCCGTAACGTAGAAATCAGGATGGATTTGTTCGGGAAAAACCGGATGATACGTTGTCAGAAATAGATTCTCCGATTAAACTTTATTCTTTTTTATATCTAAAATATATTTTTCCACGTTTTCACAAAGAAGGAAATTCATATATTGTGGCCATAGTTGGATGAAGGTGAAGAAGTTTTTTCTGAATATCATTTTAGTTCTGAATAGTGCAGCAATAGCTGGATTGCTAACGTCTTATATCTCAGTATTTATTCCTCCTGACAAGTTTTGGATACCTGCCTTTATTGGACTTAGTTATCCATATCTTCTGGCGGTGAATATTGTTTTCGTTATTTTTTGGTTAATCGTTAAATGGAAATATTCTTTGTTATCCATACTGACAATTTTATTAGGATTTCAGTTTATCCCCCGATTTTATCAGCTGAGTGGTAAAAACTCGGATAACACACAAATTAAGGTCTTGTCATACAATGTACATTACTTCTCGGGTAACGGAGAGGAAGTTAAAAAGAATAATGCCGAAAAAATCGTTACTTTTCTTGAGGAGCAGAATGCAGATATCATTTGTTTACAGGAATCGCGATTACGACGTAATGATATTTTTAATCTTTCGAAAACGGTTAGTGACCTTAAAAATATTCAGCACTACCAGTTTGCCAGTTCAAGTTCTTCTTTTGGATCGGTAACTATGACTCGTTATCCCATTGTGGATATGGGTGAACTGCGTTTCCCAAATTCTACCAACATTACCATTTTTACTGATGTTTTGATTGGAAAAGACACCATCCGGGTTTATAATTTACACCTTCAATCGTATCAAATCAATCCCAGAAATTACGATGTGCTGGAGTCCCTGGATATACAGAATAAGAATAACAGGAGAATTTTCAGGAGAGTAGCCGGGCAGATGAAACGGGCTTTTAAATTGCGTGCGGGTCAGGTGGAAGAGATACGGAGACACATTGAGGCATGCCCTTACCCGGTTATTGTTTGCGGCGATTTTAACGATACTCCTGCTTCGTATACCTACCATATTTTAAGTGAAAACATGAAAGATGCTTTTGTTGAATCGGGATATGGAGTGGGGCAAACTTATAACGGAAAGCTACCTTCATTCCGAATTGATTATATTGTTCACAGTCCCAGGTTGGATGCGTATAATTTTGAAACCATCGATTTAAACTATTCAGATCACCTACCAATTGTGAGTGATTTTATATTGAAGGATCAATAATTGAGGAGGATATCCTGCGCTTTTATTTTGTCTTTTTTTAGCTGTTCGACGAGCGCATCTATTCCATCAAATTTCTGTTCGTCCCTGATTTTGTTAACAAAGTTCAGCGTAATTTTTTTGCCATAAATGGCATCCGAGAAATCAAAAATATTTACCTCGATGCTTCGGTTATCTGCATTATTGTTGAAAGTAGGCCGTGTCCCGATATTTAACATCCCTTTGTACGTTTTTCCTTCTATTTCTACGGTTACCGCATAAACTCCGTAGCCGGGAATGATTTTGTATTTATCAGAGGCTTCAATATTGGCAGTAGGAAAACCTAATTTTCGCCCCAGCTGTTTTCCTCCTACAACTGTTCCGTGCAAGGTAAACTCGTGCCCAAAGTAATGATTTGCTTTAATAATTTCTCCGGCTTGTAAGGCGGCCCTGATTTTTGTAGAACTGATATTGTCGTTTTCTACCGAAAGAGCATCCATCTTTTCCACCCTGAAATTATACCGTGTTGCACAATTTTGAAGATATTCAAATCCCCCTTCACGGTTTTTCCCGAATTTATGATCGTAGCCTATAACCAGACATTTGGTATGTATTTTTTCAACCAAAATTTCTTTCACAAAATCGGAATAACTCAGTTCTGAAAAAGTTTTATCGAAAGGATAAATGATGAGATGATCGATCCCGAATTTCTCAAATAACTGGATCTTTTCTTCCTTTGTGGTAAGAAGCCGCAGGCTGGATTCATCAGGTGAGGTAACTACGCGGGGATGCGGATAAAATGTAAATACCACTGATTCTCCATTAATTTCGCCGGCCAGTTGTTTCAGTTTGTCAAGAATCGCCTGGTGGCCTTTATGCAAGCCATCGAAAGTACCAATGGTTACTACCGGTGCTTTTGCCTGAAACTGATCCAGTGAGTAATGTATTTTCATGCCAAAGCCTGTAATTGTGCTTTTAATATTTATTGCAAACGTATTGAAAATTTTAAAACGGGCGAAAAACAAATTTTCCGAAATGAAAATAGAGTCAAAAAATGCTTGAATACAAGGACAGTATGAAAACAATAAAATATGTTATTTTCTTAATGAGCTATTTTTACTGTATTCAAAATTATTAATTTTACGGCCTTTAATTAATTAGAATGACAAGAAGAATTTTATTATTTCTGTTTGTAACTGCCATTATTTTTGGTAGTTGCTCAAAACCTGGTAATCACTTTACCATTAGCGGGACCATCACTCATGCCGAAGGTGACAGCATTTACCTTGAAGAATTACATACGACCACAATAAAGCAAATCGCACAAACCAAGATTCATAAAAACGGACAGTTTAAGTTTGAAGGACGTACCAGTATTCCTACCTTTTACCTTCTAAAGCTGTCGGATCAGAATTTTATAACTCTGCTGGTTGACTCAGCCGAGCAGGTAATTGTGGAAGCCGATGCCGCTAATTTCTACGATGAATACAACGTTTCCGGTTCTGTTGGCTCGGAACAGGTTCATAGCCTTGATAAGAAATTAAAGGAAACCCGCTCAAAACTGGATTCTCTGGAGTCGCTTAATGAAGTGTACAAGGGAAATCCGGACTATCAAAATATGGCAGCGAAGTGGTCGGCACAATACGATGCGATTGTAGAAGACCAGGTGAATTTCTCCACTAATTTTGTAAAAGAGAATCCATTTTCGATGGCCAGTGTACTTGCCTTATATCAGAAATTTGATAATAACAATCCGAATTATATTATTCGTGATCTTCAGGTAATGCGAACTGCGGCATCGGCCCTTAATTCCATCTATCCGAACTCGGAGCAGGTGCAGGCTTTGTATAACAATACACTTCAGTATGTCCGCCAGGAACAGGCAGCACGTATGCGTAAAATAATTGAAGAACAAGGGCAAAACAGCCCGGATATTGTTTTACCCGATCCAAGTGGGAAAGATGTTGCACTCTCTTCACTGAAAGGGAAACCGGTTTTGCTTCAATTTTGGGCTGCGGTTGATCGGAACTCACGTATTCAGAATCCTGTGCTGGTTGAGCTGTATAAAAAATACAGCGGCAAAGGTTTGCAGATTTACCAGGTGAGCGTGGATCAGAACAGGGCCGAGTGGGTTGATGCCATCGATAAAGACAAACTTACCTGGATTAACGTAGGTGATATGCAGGGGTGCAAGGTTGTCGTTGGAAATTATAACGTACAAGCAATACCGTACAATTACCTGCTTGATAAAGACGGAATAATCGTTGGTAAAAACCTGCAGGGACCCGCTCTTGATAAAGCAGTGGGCAATTTATTCAAGTAACAAATACCAATCAAATTGTCAGAAAAAGGATTAATATATTTTGTTTCCGATGTTCACCTGGGGGCTCCGGCACTCAAAAATAACCGGGAACGTGAACTCCTTTTTACCCGCTGGCTCGATGAAATAAAAAACAATGTTTCAGAACTGTACCTGATGGGCGATATTTTCGACTTTTGGTACGAATACAAAAAAGTAGTGCCACGAGGTTTTACTCGTGTTCTCGGACGCATTGCGGACCTTACAGATCGTGGAATCCCAGTACATTTTTTTACAGGAAATCACGACATGTGGGTATTTGATTACCTTACTGAAGAACTTGGCGTTATCGTTCATCACGAAGAAATTATTAAAGAAATAAAAGGGAAAAAATTCTTCCTGGCACATGGCGACGGACTTGATAAAGGAGATAAAGGCTATTTGTTACTGAAGAAGATTTTCACCAATAAAATCATGCAGTGGGTGTTTTCACGCCTACATCCGAACTTTGCATTTTGGCTGGCTCACAAATGGTCTGCGTCCAGTAGGTTATCAAAATCTGATATTGATCCGGATTTTATGGTTAATCAGGATGGAATGTATAAATTTGCGGCTGGTTTTTTAAAATCAACTCCGGTAGACTACTTCATTATGGGGCATCGCCACCGGATGGCCATTGAAAAAATGAATGAACAGGCAACATTTGTGTTGCTGGGTGAATGGATCGGGAGTTACTCCTACGGTGTTTTTGATGGCGAAAAATTTGAATTGAAGAAATACAAAGGATAGGCTTCGGCTGAGAGAAGGATTATGACAAAGGAAAGGTACACACGAATTATTGGAACAGGAAGTTGCATACCACCCCAGGTAATAAAAAACAATCATTTTCTGAATTACGAGTTCTATTCTCCGTCAAAAGAGAAGATTACAGATAAGAGTAATGAAGAGATTATCCAAAAATTCAGGGAAATAACCAATATCGAAGAAAGAAGATATGTGGCTGAAGACCAGATGACTTCGGATATTGCAGCCATTGCGATTAAAGAAGCCTGCCATGCAGCCGGAGTTTCAAAAGAAAGTCTTGATTTTATTATTGTTGCTCACAACTTTGGCGACATCCCGGAAGG
>DAOPJR010000012.1:47727-49132 GCA_035399765.1 Draconibacterium sp.
AAGAAAGTCTTGATTTTATTATTGTTGCTCACAACTTTGGCGACATCCCGGAAGGAAACGTTCGGACAGATATTTTGCCGGGCCTTGCCAATAAGGTGAAGATGAAACTTCATATTAAAAATCCAGCTTGTATTTGTCATGATGTGGTTTCTGGTTGTCCGGGGTGGACACAGGCAATGATTGTGGCTGATGCTTACATCAAAAGTGGTTTCTGGAAACGTGGTGTTGTAGTTGGTGCCGATGTTCTTTCACGTATTTCCGATCCGCACGATCGCGATACAATGATTTATGCCGACGGTGCAGGTGCTACCATTGTGGAGGCCGTTGAGAGTGAAGAACCTACAGGAATAGTTTCTCACTCAAGTCGCTCCGATTCTGTGCAATATGCCAATTTGCTAACATTAGGTCCATCCAGTAATCCTGATTTCGAAGGGAATGAATTGTTTATAAAAATGGCTGGTCATAAATTATATATTTACGCCATTACAACAGTTCCTGGTGTAGTAAAAGACAGCATCGAAAAAGCTGGTATTACGTTGAGCGATGTAAAAAAGATATTTATTCACCAGGCAAATGAAAAAATGGATGAAGCGATCCTTGCCGGTGTTTTCAAAGCTTATGGAGAGAAAGAAATCCCTGACGGAATTATGCCAATGAGCATTCGCAAACTGGGCAATTCTTCTACGGCAACCGTTCCAACACTACTCGATCTGGTTGTAAACGGCAAAATGGAAGGTCACGAAGTAAACGAAGGCGATTATGTTATCTTTTGCTCAGTAGGTGCAGGAATGAATATCAACTCCATTGTTTACAAGTGGTAACCAAAACAGTTTAAAGTTTAGTGTGTTTTTTTGTTGAGAACTGTGACTGTTAACTGCGACTGAATACTAGGCTACCACCTTATCGGTCCCAAACCGTTTTTCACTAAAAATTCATTTGCCCGGCTAAAATGCTTGTTTCCAAAAAATCCACGGCTGGCCGATAGTGGCGATGGGTGTACAGAAGTTAGAACAAGGTGCTTGCTTTCATCAATTAGTCTTCGCTTACTGATTGCATAATTTCCCCACAACAGAAAAACCAAATGTTCTTTATTATCGCTGGCAATTTGTATGGCAGCATCTGTAAATTCTTCCCAGCCTTTACGTTGGTGCGAACCGGCCTGGTGTGCCCGAACAGTTAAGGTAGCGTTCAACAATAGAACTCCCTGTCTGGCCCAATCTGTCAGATCGCCGCTTTTGGGGATTTCTTTTCCTACATCACTTTTTAGTTCTTTAAAAATATTCTGAAGGCTGGGGGGAAACGGAATACCGTCATTTACAGAGAAACACAAACCATGTGCCTGCCCCGGGCCATGATAAGGATCCTGGCCGATAATAACCACCTTTAGGTTTGCAAACGGACATTG
>DAOPJR010000013.1:0-31831 GCA_035399765.1 Draconibacterium sp.
AGATCAAACAAAGAAATAACCTGATTTCTACCATCAACAGCGAAATCTCGATTTACGACGAATGCATTGCAAACAACGAACTATCAATAGAAATTCTGGAGACAGATTTGAAAAAGCTCAAGGATGAATATGCACAGATGATCCGTCTGGCATATAAAAATAAAAGCAGCAGCGATGTGTTTCTTTTTTTGCTTTCTTCCGAAAACGTGAACCAGGCTTACCGGCGATTGCTTTACATACGCCGTTATTCTGAATACCGTAAAAATCAGGCCGAAACCATTTCATCGGTACAGGAAGTGCTGACAGAAAACAAAGCACGCCTTGAAAAACAAAAGATGAGCAGACAAGACCTGGTGTCGCAAACCCAAACTGAACGCAAACAACTTTCTCGCTCGCAAAGCCAGCAAAACAACCAGCTACAAAAACTTCAGGATCAAAAACGGGATTTGCAGAAAAAGTTGCGCAATCAGCGAAAAATTGAGCAGCAGCTTGAAAACGAAATTCAAAAGATAATTGCAGAAGAAGCGCGCAAAAACCAGGAAGAAGGAGGTTCTGGTTTTGCTCTTACACCGGAGCAAAAATTAATCGGGAATAATTTTGAACAGAATAAGCAACGGATTCCGTGGCCGGTTGAAAGGGGAGTGGTTGTGGAACGTTTTGGGGTTCATCAACACCCGGTTTTAACCAATATTCAGGTACGGAATAACGGGGTGAATATTGCCACCGAAATAGGAGCAAAAGCTCGTTCTGTGTTCAACGGCGAAGTAAGTAAGGTATTTGGGATCTCGGGTGGAAATACGGCGGTAATCATCCGTCATGGAGTCTTTCTGACCGTTTATTCAAATCTTAAGGAAGTGCTTGTTAAAGCCGGAGACAAAGTAACAACCAAACAAATCATCGGGACTGTTTTTACTGATTTTGACGACGACAATAAAACCATTCTGAAATTCCAGATATGGAAAGAAAATCAGAAGCTGAACCCGGAAGACTGGATTGTACGTTAAGTGGCTGTCTTACAACAAAAGCTTCATTTTATATTGTGAAAGAAATGGTTTTAAACCGATCTGTTGAAGGAAAAGCTGTGAATGACCACTTGGATTGTCGATGTTGATAATGCTGATCTCGCTTTTCATAGCCTTGGCAAAAGCATAAAAAAGAGCGGTTCCAATTCCTTTTCGTCGGTATTTATGTGCTACCGCATATTGATATACTCGGGCTCTGGAAGGTTGTCCGATCAAAAAACCAACCAGTTCATCTTTAATAAATGCTCCAAAAGTCTTTAGATTTTCCATTTTACTAATGGTTGCATTTGTATGCTGCCAGGTGGGCTGCCAGTCGAAAAAACTCGTTGTTTGATTAAAATCCAATTTTTCTAACTCCTTTACTTCCAGATTGGCATTTGAAACAGGTTCTTTAACTGCTCCATTAAAACAGGCAAGATCAGCCGCTATTTGAAAACCAGCTTTTTCGTACGAACGAATGGCTGCTGTATTCTGAGCGATCACTTCCAGCAACACTTCCGAAACACCTCTTTCTTTTAAAAGAGGAATTAGCTTCCCGTACATTTTCACCGTGGCATTTTGTCCGCGAAATTCCTTAATAACCCCGGTTCCGGCATTGTAGGCCACTTTTTTACCATCAATTTCGCGAATGGCATGCAGCATAAAACCAACAGGTTTGTCTTCTTCAAAAATTCCCATCGAAAACTTCAGGTCGATATCTTCTGAAACAATTTTTTCCGTAAGAATTTCAAGAGTGAGGTTAACTTTTACAAAATATTCTGCAAACGAAGCATTGAAGAGCTCAGTAAGTTGCTTAACTGATAATTGTTCGAGTGTTCTAAAGTGCATAGTAAGCGGTTTTATAGTTGAAGTTAGCAGAAATAAAAAAACCGGCACGCGGCCGGTTTCTGAAGTATTATTTTACAGATTGGCTATTCGGGTTAGTGAAGGAATATCCAGGAACTTGATCTTTCGTCCCTGCAATTCAATAATGTTGTCACTCTTAAATTCCGACAGGAGGCGGATTACTGATTCAGTAGCCGTACCAACCATGTTTGCAAGCTCTTCACGTGTTAACGAAATCTGCAGGGTATTTTGATTGTCGAGATCGAAGTTCTCTTTCAGAAGCAACAATACTTCTGCCAGCCTTTCGCGAACTGTTTTTTGTGCAATGTCGGTAATATAATCGTTGGCTTCGCGCAATTCGCGGCAAACAATCTGCAACATGTGGTGCGAAAATTGCCAGTTGCTTTGGATAAGGTACAGCAGCGTTTGATAAGGAATGTGGCACAAAGTTGCCTCCTCAATTACTTTGGCAGTGGTACAAGCCAGTTCCTGGCTTAGCAACGATCGGTAAGCAATAATCTCGCCCTTTTTTGCAAAGCGAATGATTTGCTCTTTTCCGTCGATACCTGTTTTAAATATCTTGATGATCCCGCTTGTAACACAAAAGAAACCTGTTAACCGACTTCCTTCGCGATAAATAATGGTTCCTTTTTTATATACTGAACAGGTTTTTTCGTAATTCAATCGAGTGAATTCGTCTTCTGTTAATTTTTTGAATAACTGAAAACCGCTCAAGTCGGCTTCCGCATCCGATGGCCTTTTAATAGCACTTCTCATTTCCCGTACTTAATTTAGAATTAACAATATCTCCGTTTCCGTGTAATTTCTCTGCAAAATTAAGATTATCTCTCATTTACAATGAAACTATTTACATATTTGGATGTTGTATATTTGCACTGCAAATTAATTGAAAACTATTTAAAACGTGGATGTTATGAAACATGTAGTAGATATGGCATGGACCGATGAACTGGCATTTGAAGCCGACCTCGACGGACACCGTTTGATTGTTGATGCCACAAAAGAAACCGGTGGCAACGATTTGGGTCCGAGGCCTAAAAAACTCATGCTTGCAGCGCTTGGAGGTTGTACCGGTGTGGATGTGATTATGATTCTGAAAAAAATGAAAGTGGAAGTGGAAGCTTTCAATGTAATTATTGAAGCCGATGTAACCGAAGAACACCCAAAACATTACAATAAGATAAAAGTTATTTATCAGTTTAAAGGAAAAAATATTCCTTACGACAAACTGGAAAGGGCTGTTAAACTTTCGGAAGAAAAATATTGCGGAGTAACCGCAGTTTACCGGAAAGCTATGGAAATGGAAGTTGAAATCAGGGTTGTGGAATAGTACATTTCAAAAACCAAATAAATTGAAAGCAATCTTTATAAAAGGTTGCTTTTTTTGTATTTTTAAGAATCACATTTCTATTTTGATATGTTAAAATCCATAAATCCTGCAAACGGTAATGTTGTTAAAACATACGAATCATACTCACCGGAAGGTGTGGAGAAGATCATCAACTCTGTAGATAAAGTCTGGCATCACTGGCGAAGCACCTCTTTTCTGTTCCGAAGTCAGCTAATGCAAAATCTATCGAGTTTGCTGCGCACAAATAAAGACGAGCTGGCGTTGTTAATGGCGCTTGAAATGGGAAAGGTAAAACACGAAGGAGTGGCAGAAATTGAAAAATGTGCCTGGGTTTGCGATTATTACGCTACGAATGCAGAAGCTTTTCTCGAGAATGAACCGATTCAAACTGAAGCCCGAAAATCCTATGTTTCTTATCAGCCAATGGGAACAATCCTGGCCATTATGCCCTGGAATTTTCCATTCTGGCAGGTATTCCGTTTTGCAGCGCCGACTTTGATGGCCGGAAATACTGCTGTGTTGAAACATGCGAGCAATGTGCCGGGCTGCGCTTTGGCTATCGAAGAGTTGTTCCGTGAAGCCGGTTTTCCCGAGAATGTATTCCGAACTTTATTGATTGGAAGTAAAGATGTGGCAGAAGTAATCCGTCATCGCGCTGTAAAAGCGGTTAGTCTGACCGGATCAACACCGGCGGGTAAAAGTGTCGCTGCCCTTGCTGGAAGTGAATTAAAGAAATGTGTACTTGAATTGGGAGGAAGCGATCCGTATCTGATTTTGCCGGATGCAGATATGGAAAAAGCTGCCAAAAAATGTGCTGCCGGAAGGTTGTTAAATGCAGGTCAGAGTTGCATTGCTGCCAAGCGATTTATTGTGGATGAAAAGGTTTATGGTCATTTTCTTGAGTTATTCACTCACGAAATGGCTGCGGCTCATTTTGGCGATCCCACTGACCCGGAAACCACGATTGGCCCACTGGCCCGCGCCGATTTTCGCGACGAACTTCACCAACAAGTGGTTGATTCTATTAAAAAAGGTGCCGAAGTAATCATTGGTGGAGAAATTCCACACCGAAAAGGAGCCTATTATCCACCAACCATTTTGGAGAGTGTGAAACCCGGAATGCCGGCCTACGAAGAGGAACTATTTGGGCCGGTGGCATCGGTGGTAAAAGTTAAAGACCTTCGTGAGGCCATTCATGTGGCAAATGACACCGAATTTGGGTTAGGGGCAGCCGTATTTACCTCCGACTTGTTAAAAGGCGAAAATATTGCCGAAATACAGCTTCAGGCAGGGGCATGTTTTGTAAATGAGTTCGTGAAATCAGATCCACGTTTACCTTTTGGCGGAATAAAAACCAGTGGTTATGGCCGCGAACTTTCCGAACATGGAATCAAGGAATTTGTGAATATTAAAACAGTGTATGTGAAATAGAATGTTGCTTCGATTAATTCATGAGTTATTCCGGTTGATTCTGCGAAATATAAAAACGTTATATTTACACTTCTAACGAATCTAATCCAAAACTAATGAAATCAATTTTCTATTTCGCCGTTTTTTTCGTTTTACTTTTCACTTCCTGCACGACACAAAATCAACAAGTAAACAGGGATTCAAACTTTAACGATAACTGGAAGTTTATCCGCGCAGATGTTGAAAATGCTCAAACTCCAGCGTTTGATGATTCTTCCTGGAGAATTCTGGACCTACCTCATGATTACAGCATTGAAGACCTTCCTGAAAAAGAAGGTGTAAAACAAATCGGTCCGTTTTCTGAAGAAAGTGCCGGAAGATCATCAACCGGACATGTGGTTGGAGGAACAGCCTGGTACCGCAAACATTTCACCCTCGATAATACGGATGAAGGCAAAATCATTCAAATTTTATTTGATGGAGTTTATATGAATGCAGATGTTTGGATTAACGGGCATCATTTGGGAAATCATCCATACGGATATACTGCTTTTGCGTATGATTTAAGTGATTTTCTCAACCCACCCGGACAAGAGAATGTATTGGCGGTTCAGGTGAAAAACGAAGGTAAGAATTCGCGTTGGTACAGCGGTTCGGGAATTTAC
Source organism: Draconibacterium sp. (assembly GCA_035399765.1). Lineage (GTDB taxonomy): Bacteria > Bacteroidota > Bacteroidia > Bacteroidales > Prolixibacteraceae > Draconibacterium. The sequence goes on from DAOPJR010000013.1 coordinate 5,295, forward strand.
AGGAATGTAAAACTAATAAAAACCAATCCGGTTCATATTGCATTGTGGGGTGTTTACATTACAACACCAGAAGTGACAACAGAAAAAGCAACTGTTTCGGTGGATGTTAAGCTGGTAAATGAAAGTAAAGAGGATAAAGATTTTACTTTAAAAATGAAATTTTTGGATACAGAAGGAAGAGAGGTGATACATTTTAGCGACGATAAACAACTCTCCGCTGGTGCTGATTTTACATTTGATCAATCCTTTGAAATTACCGCTCCGGGCTTGTGGTCCATCGAAAATCCAAATCTGTATTCTTTGGTGGCTCAACTTTGGGATGGGAATAAACTGATGGATGAAACGCGTGAAAAGTTTGGTATACGATCTATTGATTTTTCACCTGAAAAAGGATTTCTTCTCAATGGTGAGAATGTTTTGTTAAAAGGAGGCTGTGCGCATCATGATAATGGAATACTAGGGTCTGCTGCGTTCGAAACAGCGGAATACCGCCGGGTGAAAATCATGAAAGAAAATGGTTTTAATTCAATACGTACTTCGCACAATCCTCCTTCGAAAGCGTTTTTAGATGCCTGTGATGAATTGGGAATGCTGGTCATGGACGAATCATTTGATCAGTGGCAGCGACCTAAAAACCCGGAGGATTATAACCTGTATTTCGATAACTGCTGGGAAAAAGACCTGGAATCGATGGTTCTTCGCGACCGAAATCATCCTTCTATTATAATCTGGAGTATTGGCAATGAAATCAACGAACGCGCCGATTCATCGGGATTAGAAATAGCAAGGAATCTTAAAGAAAAAATCCTGTCAATCGACAAATCACGGCCGGTTACGCAGGCTATTTGTCATTTCTGGGATCATCCCGGTCGAGAATGGGATCAAACAGCACCTGCTTTTGCGCAAATGGATGTTCATGGTTATAATTACCAATGGAAGCAGTACGTGCCAGACCATGAAAAGTATCCTGAACGGATTATGATTGGAACTGAATCATTCCCATTGGAAGCTTTTGATAACTGGCAGATGGTTAAAAAATATCCATATGTGATCGGAGACTTTGTTTGGACAGGATGGGATTATTTGGGAGAATCCGGAATAGGCCATACCAATCTGGATAATGAACCATTTGCATTTTCACCTCCATGGCCCTGGTTTAATGCCTATTGTGGCGATATCAGTATTTTGGGTTATAAAAAGCCACAAATGTTTTATCGCAATGTGGTTTGGCACAACAGCGAACTGGAAATGCTGGTTCATGCTCCTGTTCCGGAAGGTATAAAAGAAGTAGTAAGCATGTGGGGCTGGCCCGAAGAATGGAAAAGCTGGAACTGGGAAGGAAACGAAGGAAAACCAATGAAAGTTTCGGTGTATTCAAGCTGTGATCAAATTCGCCTGGAACTGAATGTCCAAGTGCTTGGGATAAAAGATGTTCCAAAGGAAAATTCTGCGGCTACAGAAATGAATAACCCGATGGAATTGACAGAAGTAAATGCATTGACAGCTGTTTTTGAAGTACCATATCAGGCAGGTGAATTGGTAGCTGTTGGTTTGAAGAACGGACAAGAAGTAACCAGGCAAAGCCTGAGAACAGCAGAAAAACCTTCAGTATTAAAAATTTCAGCAGAAAAGGTAAAAAACGGCGTTAACGATTTGGCTTATTTTAATGTAGAAGTTTTGGATGAAAATGGAATTCTGGTTCCCAATGCGGTAATTCCCGTTGATTTTGAAATACAGGGAGATGGGAAATTACAAGCTGTTGGAAATGGAAACCCGACAGATATGAAAAGCTTTCAGCAACCTCATGTAAAGACATTCCGTGGAAAATGCCAGTTGATTGTACGCATGGGAAGAGAAGGTGGACAAGTTTCTGTCTCTGCCAAATCAGAAGGTTTGGTAACAGGAACAACGACCATTTAATGAAATAACAAAGGCGGAGATTAATTCTCCGTCTTTTTTTTCCATAATGGCCAGCGGGAATACATTTTTCGCCCCACAAACTGACCCAGAAAAAAACTACCTAAAAGAAACGGAGCCAATCCCCAGGTAAGTTTCAGATCGTGAAATTTGCGTATAAAAATAATGAGCGGCACCGGAAGGTGAATAAATACAAACCACCAGAAAGATAATTTTCGGAAACTTCCGCGCATATAGCCAAAAGGCAGGTTCACCAGAAATGTGGCAATGCAGGTAATTAATACCCTCCACCACAGTTCGTTTGCTGCTGCTCCTTCCAGTAATTGAATTTTATGGAGTAAAATCATTTAGAAGTTTGTTCTTTAATGATCGTATCGAGTGCTTCCACCCACTGATCTTCAGCGTTTAAACTATCAACCAGTTGTAGTTTTTCTCCGCCGTTTTTCAGGAATTCTTCGCCGTACTCTACGCCAATTTCCAGGATGGTTTCCAAACAATCAGTGACGAAAGATGGTGTAAAAACCAGGATTTTCTTTTTTCCTTCTTTTAATTTTTCCTGTAGCACATAATCAGTAAACGGCGTGAGCCAGTTTTTTGATAACCTGGATTGGAAGCCAACCGTGTAATCTTCTGGCTTAAGATTGAGTTTTGCAGCAATAAAACGGGATGTTGCATAGCTGGTGGCACGGTAACACATTTTCCCGTGTTCAGGTAACGCATTCTGGCAAGTACATTTATCAACAGTTATCCCCGGATGGCATTTTTCGAGGTGCCGGTTTGGCAGACCGTGATAAGAAAATATAATGTGATCATACTTCGAAAAATCGTATTTTTTTGCCTGTGCCACAAAAGCATCAATAAATTTTGGATGATCATAGAACTGTCCAACCTCCAAAACTTCTGACTTAATCTTGAGTTTTTTGATTCGTTTTTGAGCCGCTACAAACGAGGTTTCGGTAGTGGACATGGCATGTTGCGGATAAAGCGGGACCAAAATCAGTTTATCAAAACCTTTCTGTTTGATTTCTTTGAGCACTTTTTTTATAGATGGATTTCCATAGCGCATGGCAACAAAAACCTGGTCACCATCCTTTTGTTTATGTTGCAGTTTTTCCCTTAATTCTTCGGTCAGATAAATTAAAGGAGAACCTTTTTTTGTCCACAAACGCAGGTATAACTTGGTTGAATTTTTTACCCTGAACGGAATGATGATGGCATTAACCAGGAATTTTCGTAATAACCATGGCAGATCAATCACGCGTTTATCGTTAAGAAATTGGGTGAGATAACGGCGCACGGCAGGTACCGTTGGAGCGTCCGGGCTTCCCACATTCATTAAAAGAATGGCTGTTTTCATGATTTATTTTGTTTTAAAACCAATCCAGTCGATATCTTTTTTCAATAGCTGAAGTGTTTGTGCTTCAAAAGAACCTACTTTCGGAGTATAATTGTATTCCCATGATGCATTGGCGGGCATGCTAACCAGAATAGATTCAGTATTTCCGTTCGATTCAAGCCCGAATTTCGTTCCCCGGTCATTCAGTAAATTAAACTCCACATATCTTCCCCTGCGTAAATTTTGCCATTCTTTCTCTCTCGTGGAAAACGGTTTCGCGTTATTTTTCATCAGTTCTGAATAGATTTGTGGGTAAGCTTTTGCCTGTGCTTCTACAAATCCAAATAGTGTTTCAAAGTTATATTTTTCTCCGGGTTTCAAGCGGTCGAAAAATATGCCACCAACTCCACGCGTTTCATTCCGGTGGGGGAGAAAGTAATACTCGTCGGCCCAACTTTTGTATTCCGGGTAAAAATCAGGATGAAAGCGATCACAAATTTCTTTTAATTCCTGATGAAACCAACTGGCTTCTTCCGGAACAATAATGGAAGGAGAGAGGTCGATACCGCCACCAAACCACGAAACACCATTGTCGAGAGCAAAATAACGAACATTCATATGAATGGTCGGAACCCAGGGATTAGTAGCATGTAAAATAGATGAAATACCGGTGGCGGCGTAATTCTCTGCTTTTTCGCCTAAAATCTGTTCCATCCGTTCGGTAAATTTTCCTTTTACGAATGAAAAATTAACAGCACCTTTTTCTATTACATTCCCGTTACGGATCACCCGGGTAACGCCACTTCCAATTTCCTTATCCCACTTATCTTTGCTAAATTTTCCCTTCGTATCGGCAAGCTCAAGTACCTGGCAAATTTCTTCCTGGAGTTCAGAAAATGTTTTCGCAATTTGACTGATTTTATCCAAATCTATTTTAGTTTTTATTTTGACAACTCGTCCGCCAGTGTTCGCGCCTGCTTAATTCGGTCTGCCATTCCAATTCCGTTGCGGATATTACCAGCGAGAACCAGTCCCGGGTACTTTTTCTGCAATTTTTCGATGTTTTTAAAACGTCTGGGGGAATCCAAACCGTATTGCGGAATAGCATGTTTGTATCGGAATATTTTTAATAAGTCGGGTTTGAAATCAGGTATTTCAAGCATTGTCTTCGCCTGGTCTTCAAGCAAAGAGCGAATTTCCTGATCACTCATTTCATAGATTTCCGGACGCTTGGTTCCTCCCATAAATACCGAAACAACAGCTCCACCTTCGGGTGCGCGCTGAACAAAGAACGACGATGTAAATAACGCGCCAAGTATTTTTTTGTTCTCGATGGTCGGCACCAATCCTCCAAAGGCTTTTAAATTCATGCCTTTCCATCTTTTAAAACCAATGATCGCCTGCACAACCGAAGCATATTTCAACTCTTCAAACGATGCTTTTTCTTCATTGGTAAGAAAAGGAAGTATTGCCGGAAGTACATAAGCACCGGTAGTTGTTACCACTTTTTTTGCTTTGATTTCAACAGTTTTGCCAGCCACAATTGTGGTAACTTTAAAGCTGTCTTTTTCAGGCATTACGGTCGTTTCTTCTGATTTCAGCAGAATGTTTTCTTCACCTACTTTTTGAGTAAGTGCAGCGATCAGATTGCCTAATCCTCCTTTGGCTGAGAAAACGTCTTTGGTTGCCTTTTGCAAACGCGGATTGTTTTTCTTTTCCTTGGCTTTTTGTATTGAACCACGCACAAAACTGCCATAATCCTGTTCCAATGCATACAATTTTGGCAAAGCGTATTTTGGGATCAGGTAATCAGTATTTCCAGCATAAACACCTGAAATAAAGGGATCTACTACATAATTCAGAAAACTGACCCCCAGCCTTCTTTTTACCAGTTCGGAGAGTGTTTCTTCCGGATTTGTGCCCGGTTTCCGAAATGGTTCACCCAGAACACGGAATTTATCTTTTAATGTAAAAAGCGGTGTTCCAACGGCCGAAATTAATCCCGAAGGAATGGCATGCCATTTTTTACCTTTCCAGATCAAGCGGCGTTTGGCGCTCGGATCGGCAGCTTCAAAAGTGCACAGTCCCTCCAGGTCTTCGAAAAGTTCAGCTACTTCCGGGTTACCTACAACACCTGTATTCGGACCGTTTTCATATACAAAACCGTTCTCATTTCCGGTTTGAATAACACCTCCGGTTCTGTCCGATTTTTCCAGTACCAAAACATTCACGTTGTTTTTTTTCAGGTAGAAAGCCAGTGTTAAACCAGTTAGTCCGGCTCCAATTACTACTACATCTTTTTCGGTTAGTGAGTTCATTTATACTGATTTTGAAAAGGTTTTAGTTGTTTCAATTAACAAAGGATCGAGCGAAGCAGCAACGTTACGAATCAGGATCAGGCCTTCATCTGTCATTTCCAGCTTTTCATCTGTAAGTTTGATCAGTCCGTCGGCTTCAAATTCGTTTAATTTGGCAGTATCGTAAACAACCGATTTTTTTACTTCCTCGCCACTCATTTTAAAACGCTCTCCAATTTCACTCCAAACAATTTGTTCGTTGCACATCAGTTCGTTAATCACCTCACGGATCACCATTTGATCTTTGGTCAGGCGATATCCTTTTAGTGTTGGGATTTCTCCCTTCTCGGCCTGTTCAATGTATTCTGACAGTTTCTTGGTGTTTTGTGCATAAACATTACTTAGCTGACTAATGGAAGTTACCCCGAGTGCATAAACCTGTCCCGTAGTGCGACGGGTGCAATAGCCCTGGAAATTTCTGTGAAGTTTTTTATTCTGATACGCTTGTGTTAGCTCGTCATTCTCCAGTGCAAAATGATCGAAACCAATGGCGTGGTAACCATTTTCAGTAAGTAAACGGGTTCCGTTTTCGAACATCTTCATCTTCTCATCACTTTCGGGCAAACCAACTTTGTCGAGCTTTTTCTGGATCGGGCTCACCCACGGAACGTGTGCATACGAAAAAGTCACCAAACGATCTGGTCTAAGCTCGATGGCTTTTTCGATCGCATTTGCAAAACTGCTTGCACTCTGTAAAGGCAAGCCATAAATAAAATCGAGATTAACAGCTACTTCCGGATCGCCATTTTTCAGGTAATCCATAATTTCTTTTACCGGCATTCCGGGTTTTTCACGGTTCACCGCTTTCAGTACGTCTGTGTCGAAGTCCTGAATACCGAGACTGAATCGTTTGAAGCCAGCCTTTTTCAAACCATCCATTTGATCGAAAGTCAGGTAAGCCGGGTTGCATTCAATGGCAATTTCAGGTTGATCAATGGTTGAAAATTCTGACAAGAGGATTTCGTTGATTTCCTGTAAATATTCTACCGGAATGGCATTGGGCGTTCCTCCGCCGTAATGAATTTGCGAGATCTTACGATTTTTATCGATGTGGCTGAGCATGGTTTTGATTTCCACCTTCAAAGCCTGCATATAATCATCGATAATATGGTCGTTGCTTATTCCGTAATGATTACATCCACAGAAATAACAGATCTGTTTACAAAACGGAATGTGAAAATAGAACGAGATATTTTGCGGATCGAATTCATTTGATTCGGTCAATGCTTTTCTAAAATCTGCCTGCGAAAATTCTTCTGTAAAGAAGTTTGCCGGCGGATAACTTGTATAGCGGGGAACCGGATTATTGTATTTCTGAAGCAACTTATTGTCTATCATTTCCTATCTTTTAATAACTAAATGTTTCGTTTCCAATCGGTTGATTTTACCCAATTGGCAAGAAACTTAGCATTTTCATATGGTAATCCTGGAATAAAACCATGTCCCAGGTTAAAGATCCAGTTCTGGTTTTTACTCCCGAACTCAATGTATTGTTCCAGTGTTTTTTCAATTTCATCCTTTGAAGCATGCAAAAGACGCGGATCGACATTACCTTGCAGGCCTATCTCTTTGTGAACCAGTTTACGTGCTGTTGGAAGAGAAGTTTGCCAGTCGATACTCAGGTAATCACAATAGTCAGGGGTAATCGAAGCGATTCCTGTACCCAGTCCTTTCGGAAAATAAATAAACGGAACATTTTTTTCTCGTACGGCTTCTGCCATTCTTTTGGTGGCCGGCAGAAACAGTTCTTCATACAAATCGAAAGGAACCAGACCGGCATGCGTATCGAATAATTGAAAAACTTCAACGCCGTGATTGATCTGCTCCTGTGCATAGATAATCGACAAATTGGTCAATTCCTCAATTAGTTTCTTCGTTGTTTCTTTATTCTGGTAGATGAATTGAATTGCATCCGGGAAATCACCTTTTCTTCCAAGACCTTGCAACATAAATAACAAGACAGTAAGTGGTGCTCCGCAAAAACCAATCAACGGAGTATTTGCCGGACGGGTTTTTATAATTTCGTCCACTACTTTATAGATATAATTCAGCTTCGATGGATCGGGATTCAAACCTTCAAGTGGATTGCTACGCTGAGCAAGTGGTTTTTCAAAAACCGGACCGGCATCCGTAAAATCGAGTCCCATTCCCAGTGCATAAGGAATCACAAGGATATCACTAAAAAGAATAGCAGCATCGACTCCCAGATCGTAAACCGGCATCAGTGTAACTTCGGCGGCCACTTCAGGTTTCTGCATCATTTGCCAGAAAGTGTAGTTTTCCTTTAGTTTCAGATAATTGGGCAAAACCCGGCCGGCTTGTCGCATAAACCACATGGGCGGGCGCGAAGTTGCTTTTCCCCGAAGTGTTTGTAATAATATCGAATCTGTCATATTCTGTTTTCTTTTATGATTTAAGTTCTTTTAGCGCTTCGTAACTAGCCTTCACTGTCTTTTCAATGTCTTCCCGTGTATGCGCTGCTGAAACAAAGCCTGCTTCATACTGCGATGGTGCCAGGTAAATTCCGTTGTCCAAAGACAGTTTAAAATATTGGGCGAACAACTTGGTATCGCATTTATTTACATCAGCCAGCGATTTCACACTTTCTTCTTCAGTAAAAAACAAAGTGAACATGGAGCCTACCCGGTTTATAACACCTTTAAAATTCAATTCGTTCAAATTATTTTGCAACCCTTCCTCCAGCAGTGCCGATGATTTTTCAAGATCTTCATAAAAGTTTTGCGTTTCATTCAATAGTTGCAGGGTCGTTAATCCGGCAGCCATGGCCAGCGGATTACCAGATAATGTTCCAGCCTGGTAAACAGGACCTTTGGGTGCAAGCATATCCATTATTTCCTGTTTTCCACCATAAGCACCCACCGGAAGTCCACCACCGATGATTTTTCCAAAAGTAGTCAGATCGGGAGTGATACCCAGAATTTCTTGCGCGCCTCCTTTTGCCAGCCGGAAACCGGTCATTACTTCGTCGAAAATCAGCAAAGTCTGGTTTTCATCACACAGTTTTCGAACACCTTCAATAAATTCTTTTTCAGGAATAATTACGCCCATGTTGCCGGTAACCGGCTCCAGGATAACAGCAGCAATCTTGCCTTTGTTGTGCTCGAATAATTGTTCCACCGATGCCAGGTCGTTGTATTTGGCGGTGAGTGTGTCGTGCGCCGTTCCTTTTGTTACGCCCGGAGTATTCGGAACGCCAAAGGTCAGGGCACCCGATCCTGCTTCAATCAGAAAACTATCGTTGTGGCCATGGTAGCAACCTTCAAATTTAATCACCATGTCTCGATTAGTGTAACCGCGGGCCAAACGCAAAGCACTCATGGTTGCTTCAGTTCCGGAGTTTACCATTCGAACACTGTCGATGGAAGGAACCATTTTTTTGATGAGTTCAGCTACTTCTGTTTCGAGAAGGGTAGGAGCACCAAAACTGGCACCCAGTGCTGCTGTCTGCTGAATAGCAGCCACTACTTTCGGATGAGTGTGGCCTAAAATCATCGGGCCCCAGGAACCCACGTAATCAATAAATTCATTTCCGTCGATGTCGGTTACTTTCGAACCTTTCGCGGAATCAATAAAAAGTGGATTTCCGCCGACACTTCTAAACGAACGCACCGGCGAATTCACCCCTCCGGGGATATGTTTCTGAGCTTCTGCAAATGCTGCTTTACTTTTATGATAGTCCATAGTTTTATTTCAATGCAATTATAAATCTTGAATAATATCTTGTGTGTGATATGAAATGATCAGGTCGGAACCGGCACGTTTCAAACCTGTCAGCAATTCATGAACAATTCGTTTTTCGTCAATCCAGCCTTTGGCAGCGGCAGCCTTCACCATTGCAAATTCACCACTAACGTTGTAGCAGGCAACCGGCATATTGAACGTAGTTTTTACGCGATGAATAATGTCCATGTAATTCAGAGCGGGTTTTACCATTACAATATCAGCGCCTTCCTGGATATCGAGTGCCACTTCACGCAATGCTTCATCTCCGTTCGCCGGATCCATCTGGTAGGTTTTTCGGTCGCCAAACTGTGGCGCACTTTCAGCAGCTTCGCGGAAAGGGCCATAAAATGCTGAGGCATATTTGGCTGAATAAGCCATGATTGGAGTATTGTGATAACCGTTTTTATCGAGTGCAGTTCGGATGGCTCCCACGCGTCCGTCCATCATATCGCTGGGAGCAACCATGTCGATTCCGGCTTCTACCAGTGAAACCGACTGATGAGCCAGTGTTTCTAGTGTCAGATCGTTGTCCACATCACCATCCACAATTGTTCCACAGTGCCCGTGAGTTGTATATTCGCAATTACAGATATCTGCAATCAGGTACAGTTCCGGTACTGCTTTTTTCAATGCACGGGCAGCTTGCTGTACAATTCCGTTGTGCTGGCAAGCCACTTCACCAGTTTCATCCTTGGTTTCGGGAATTCCGAAAAGTAGGACCGATTGAACGCCTTTATCAAATAATTCCTTTCCTTTTTCGACCAACAGATCTACCGAAAGTTGTGAGTTACCAGGCATTGATGAAATGGGATTATCCACTTTAGTCCCGGGACAAACAAACAAGGGCATGATCAGGTCGTGACGGGTTAATATGGTTTCGCGCACCATGTCTCTGATGGTAGCGTTTCTGCGCAGACGACGAAGTCTTGTTACCGGAAATGTCATAACTATAGTTTTTAAAAGTTTTTTGAATAAGATTGAATTATTGATTGAACAATTCCTGTTGCAGAAGCATCCTCGGCAACAACTAAGTTCGTGATGCCTTGTTTTTTTGCTTCATTAGCAGTAATCTCACCAATACATGCACAACGGATGTTAGCTGCAGGAACGTTCGTATTTAGTTTCATAAAATTTTGAATCGTAGAAGGACTTGTAAATATCAGCATTTCATAACAATTTTTTCTGATCAGATCCATCGATTCTTCATTAATATCTTTGGGTGCAAGAGTTTCGTAAACATCAATTCGGGTACAATTTGCAACGTTGCTTAATTCATCCTGAATAAAGGTTCGTGCAAGGTTGCCAAGTAGCAGTAAAACGTTTGGTTTTTCAGTGTTGTTTTTTAGTTCCTGAATAAAAGCCGGCACAAACTCTTCAGCTGTATTTCCGGGATTCAGAAAAGCTACATCAAAACCAAAAGCCTCCACTGTTTTTTTTGTTTTTTTGCCAATCACAGCAATTTGAAAGTTTGTGGAAATTTCAATTCTTTCATCTTTCAAAATAGAAAAAAAACTGCGTACACCATTCGGACTTGTAAATATCAACCACTGGAATAGGTTTAGTTTTTTAAGCAGGTCTTTTCCCTTTTCGTCTGGTTGAATTGTCTGAATCTCGATTAAAGGCATCTCCAATAAACTGGCTCCTTCTTTAAGAAAAAGGCGCTTCAATTCATCCGACTGTCCGTTGGGCCGGGTGGATATAAATAGTTTATTTTGGAGTAAGGCACACATTATTTTCTGATCTCGTCCAATATTCTTATTGCACCTTTGGCGATGAGTTTTTCAGACAGTTTTTGTCCAATTTTTTCACCATCTGTTACCGGCCCTGATTCGCTGTCGAGCAAATATTCTGAACCGTCGATGGAAGCCACAAATCCAGTAATGGTAATAGAATCACCTTCTGATTTTGTATAACAACCCACCGGAACCTGGCATCCGCCTTCAATGCTGCGAAGAAAGCCCCGTTCCACTTCAATGGCATTCCAGGAAGTCTGGTCATTAATTTCCTTAAGAATGACATCCACTGCCGGATCATCGATTCTTGATTCGATCGCAATTACCCCCTGACTGGTTGCCGGAATCATCACTTCCGGTTCCAGAATTTCGGTAATATACTGATCGAGTTTGAGACGTTGCAAACCGGCAGCTGCCATGATCATAGCATCGCAGTAACCTTCTTCCATTTTTTTCAGACGGGTATTTACATTTCCGCGGATATCAACTATTTGAAAATTCTTATTGATTCGGCGAAGTCCGGCAATTCTTCTTAAACTCGAAGTGGCAATAATATCTTTTGAAGTCAGCTCACTAAGTTTACGTCCGTCGCGGCTAACCAGTGCGTCTCTAAATTCGGCGCGCGGCAGAACGGCACCCAGCTTTAAACCATCTGGTAGAGTGGTAGGAAGATCTTTCAAACTATGCACAGCAATGTCGACAGTTTTTTCCAGAATTGCTACTTCTAATTCTTTTGTAAAAAGCCCTTTATCGCCAATTTTTGATAAAGCAACATCTAATATTTTATCTCCTTTTGTATGAATGATCTCAATTTCGACCCTCAATTCCGGGAATTGCGTTTCTAAGGTTTCTTTTACCTTATAGGCTTGATACAAGGCTAGTTGGCTACCCCTTGTACCAATGATTATTTTATTTTTCATTGAAATTTTGACTAATGATTTCGCCTGTTACCCTCTAATTTAAACAATTCGTTGATAACATTCAACGAATCGGTATTACGACCATTGTCCGTAATCTCTTTTAAATTTTTAATGAGCAAACGTGTGTAACGCTGTGTAATGTGGCGTGTGTAACTGTCAACAGCTTGTTTTATCTCTTTCGATTCGATGTGCTTGAAACTCTCCAGTTCCTGCCGATACACTTCTTCCAGGTTGTTGGAAATGGATTTAATGGCCGGGCGAAGCGAACGGCTGACAACCCATTCATTAAATTCTTCTGCAACCTCGTTAATGATATGTTCAGCCTTTTCCGCGGCTTCTTTTCTTTTTTGTGTATTGGCTTCAACCGTTTTTTGCAGATCGTCCACCGCACAAAGTTTTACATTCTCAATCTCACCCACTTTTTCATCAATGTTTCTTGGAACAGAAAGATCAATATAAATTTGATTTCTTTGATTTTGTGCTTGTGCCTTCTGTACCATGTGATGTGTGATCAAATGGTGCGGTGCTCCTGTGGCCACAATAATCACATCGTGTTCAGCAAGTTGCGACTGCAGATTTGAAAAACTGTGAACTTCAGATTTATATTTTTTGGCAACAGCTTCTGCCGATTCTACAGTTCGGTTAATAAGGGCTGTTTTTCCAATCCCTTTTTTCACCATGTTTTGCAGAGCGAGGCTTCCGGTGTCGCCGGTACCAACTACGAGCAAAGATTTCGATTTTAAATCGCCCAATTCCTGGGCAATCATTTCAACGGCAGTACTGCTCACCGAAAGGTTACCCAGTTTAATTCCTGTTTCTGTACGCGCTCTTTTACCGGCCTCGAACGATTTTTGGAATAAACGCATTAAAATGGCGTCGGTTAGGCCTGCATCGGTACAATAGACGTAAGCATCTTTAATTTGTCCAATAATCTGATCTTCCCCGATTATCATCGAATCGAGTCCTGCTGCAACGCTAAACAAATGTTTTACTGCCGAAAGATCAAACTTGTGATAAATATATCGTGAGCACTCGTTTTCTGCATTTTTGAATTTTTTTAACGCATAGGTTACTTTCTCAATGGCAGTTAACCTGTCGTAATGATTTTGCGAAAAATACAATTCAGTTCGGTTGCAGGTTGACAACAAAACGATATCGTTGATTTCGGTTTCTTTTGCAAGAAAATCTGCAAAAGGAATGATTTCTTCCTTTGAAAAAGAAAGTTTTTCACGTTTATCAATTGGAGCGGTTTTATAGCTTATACCAATCAGGCCAATCATAAAATTAACTTTTCGATTTATAGATTAGAAAAAGGTGTCTGTCATAGTTGAAACCTGGTCAACTCTGACCCTGACAAAACGAAAGAGTTAATTGAAAGATGGCGGAGGCCTGTTTGAAAGCGAGGAAACGAGGTCGAAATAATGGAAAACAGAAGACACACGCTCCCAATGCATTATCCTGGGCTTAAGCAGAAGTGAACCAATTTCACGAACAAAAGCATCCGTATTTGCCTGATTATAATAGTAATTTGATACGTTATCTGTATTTACGTAGTTGGTTACCTGATATTCAGCCGTAATGCTTTTTGCCTGTGTATTGATCTCACCTTTTGAAGCTTTTTCAACTCCAAAAATTAAAAAATAGGCATAGAAAACCACGAAAGCCACGTATGGTATGTGGGTGGTAAATATGCCAACTGTAAACATTTTTTTAATTTTTTTAATTGAAATCGCCGCCTAAAGTATAAAATATAAAACTTTCACCATCAGTATTTTCTGAAATAATTCGTTTCATTGATTTATATCAACAGTTGTTGATAAGTTTTGTTTTCTCAGTTTTGAACAAAAATTCAAAAAACAAAAAACTTTAATTTTAGCATCAGTTAGTTCTAGTCATTTTCGCAGAAGTCAGAATAAAGAGAAGTACATTTAAAAGCAGGCGATTTTTTTATCTTTGTTTGCACCGAATTAATTGAAAATGAAGAAATCACTGTGTTTCGTAATAATATTGAATTTTATGGCTATTATGAATGCCTGTAACCCAAAAGAAAAAGTTGACCTGTTGGTTTATCATGCAACCATTTATGCCGTTGATGAAGCTTTTTCGAAAGCTGAAGCATTTGCCGTGATTGATGGAAAAATTATTGCGGTGGGCACAAATCAGGAAATACAGGGCAGATTCGACAGTGAAAACAAAATAGACGCATCCGGCAGTTTTGTTTACCCGGGATTTAACGATGCACATTGTCATTTTAACGGTTATGGAATCAACCTGATGCAGTATGCTGATTTACGGGACACCAAAAGCCCTGAAGAGATTTATGAAATTTTACAGAAACACCACGATACTTTTGGCGGAGAATGGATACTGGGCCGCAGTTGGGATCAAAACGACTGGGAAGTAAAAGAATTTCCAACAAAAGGACGGTTGGATGAACTTTTCCCTGATATTCCGGTGTACCTGGTTCGTGTTGACGGGCATGCAGGCTGGTGCAATTCAAAGGCACTCGAAATTGCACAAATTACGGGCAGTACAAAAATTAACGGTGGGGAAATTCTTTTGAAAAACGGAGAACCGACCGGAATTCTGATTGACAACGCTGAAAGTTTGATAACCCGGCATCTTCCTGAGATTAGCCGTGAACAACAGGAAAAAGGATTGCTGGCAGCACAACAGAATTGCTTTGCTGCCGGACTGACATCTGTCACTGACTGCGGCTTGAGTAAAAACACAATTCTGTTAATGGATGAACTTCAAAAAGAAGGCAAGTTGAAAATACGTATCGATGCCATGTTGGATCCCAGCGAAGAAAACTCTGAATATTTTGTGAAAAAAGGGGTTTATAAAACCGATCGTTTACTGGTAAATACCATTAAAATTTATGCCGATGGCGCACTGGGTTCGAGGGGAGCACTGATGCTGGAAGATTATTCCGATGATCCGGGAAACAAAGGACTTCAGATCGAATCGCAGGATTTTTACGACAAAATTTGCCAGCTGGCTTACGATAACAATTACGTGGTTGCTACACATGCGATTGGAGATGGCGGGAACCGCCTGGTATTGGACACCTATGCTAAATTTTTAAAGGGAAAAAACGATCGTCGCTGGCGGGTAGAACATGCACAGATCATACATCCTGCCGATTTTCAAAAGTTTAGAGACTACTCGATTGTTCCTTTGGTGCAGGCAACACACTGTACCAGCGACATGCCCTGGGCGGAAGACCGTGTGGGCCCGGAGCGTATAAAAGGAGCTTACGCTTATCAAACTTTGTTACAACAAAATGGCTGGATTCCGAATGGGACTGATTTTCCGGTTGAGAACATTGAGCCACTCTTTACTTTTTACTCGGCTGTTTTCCGCACCGATCACAACGGTTGGCCCGAAGGAGGATGGCACATCGATGAAGGACTGACGCGTGAACAAACGCTTCGTTCAATGACAACCTGGGCAGCAAAATCATCCTTCGAAGAAAACGAAAAAGGACAGCTCGTTCCCGGAATGCAGGCTGATTTTGTAATACTCGACACCGACCTAATGACTGCCACTCCGCAGCAAGTATTAAATGCTAAAGTAGAAAGTACCTGGTGTGCAGGGGAAAAGGTGTTTGAAAAATAAGAAGTATTGAATTTTCTTAAAAAATTGTGATAAGAAGTAACACAGATGGATCGTTACGACTTTCATAAAATCAAATATGGCTCCGAATTACTGATTGATTTGGTGAAGCTCGAATCGCTTGAGAAATATAATATCAGGAACAATTCTCACGTGTTATCATATTATGATATAACACTGATTACGGCAGGAAGCGGAACATTTCATCTCGATGAAAACAACTTCAATGTGTGCCCGAAAACAGTTTTTTTTACTTCACCAATGCAGGTTCGTAAATGGGAGTTTGAAAAAATTCCAGCGGGTTTGGTTCTGCTATTTGAAGAAGAATTTTTAAACACCTTTTTTAATGATGCTGAGTTTTTTCAGCGCCTGTCATATTTTGATTCTACTTCTCATAAACCTGCGCTTTTATTGACTGATCCTGATTTTGTTTATTTCGAATCAGTCCTTAAAAACATTGAAAAGGAAATTGTAGCACACCAGAAAAAGGATGATCACATTTTAAGGGCTTTGTTATACCAGGTTTTGGTTTGGTTAAATCGCTTGTATCTTCAATCGCACTCAGTTCAGGAACCGGAACCTGTTCCGGGCAAATATATTTTTGATTTTCGAAAATTGGTTAACCTGAATTTTCAAAATCAGCACTCCGTAGGTTTTTATGCCGATAAACTGAATATAACGGCCGGACATTTAAATGACATTGTAAAACAACATTTTGGTATTTCGGCAAAGCAGTTTATTCAGAACCGGATTTTCCTGGAGGCAAAGAAAATGTTGTTGTATTCGTCGATGTCGGTTTCTGAAATTGCATGGCAGCTCAATTTTCAGGACGATTCCTATTTTGTACGGGCATTTAAAAAGAAAACCGGTTATACTCCGCATTCTTGGAAGAATACAGAAAATCCTTAAAAAGTACCATTTAATCCAACGTTTTTGTACCCCGCATTTTATTCAGCAACCTAATTTTGAGCTTGTAAAACGACGATGACAAATCAAAATCAATTTAACCATGAAAACAATAATCCTTTTCCTATTTATGTTTTTCATTCTGAGAGCAACAGGCCAAAACAATACATTTGATTACTTCGGATTTTCCAGTCCCGGGGAGAAAATCGAGCTTTTTGCACCAGGTATTATTTCACAACAAGACGTAAAGGAATATTCACTGGCTATTTCTCCTGGAGGTGATGAGGTCTTTTATTCGAAAGGAACCTGGCCCGAATGCAAAATAATACACATGAAAAAGATTGATAACAAATGGCCGGAACCTGAAATTGCAACATTTTCTGAGGACTGTTATTCAACCGAGCCTGCTTTTTCGCCCGACGGGAAATACCTGTATTTTTCTTCAAGTAAGGGGATGACCGACATTAATCAGTATTCAATTTGGAGAGTAGAAAAAGTAGGGAAGAGTTGGGGAAATGCAACAAAAGTAATTGATATTACCGATTCAAATGTCTGGGAGTTTCATCCGGGTGTAACCAACAATGGCACGGTTTATTTTTGCTATTGGGATTCAAAAACCAATATCGGGAGTATTTATAAATCGGAATATTTGAATGGTGTTTATTCTGAACCGGTAAAAGAAAATATACCTGTTCAAGGTAATGGCAGTGTAACAAATCCCTTTGTTGATCCCGATGAAAGATTCATCATCACTTCAATCCAAACAGAAAACAGTCAAAGTAAATACGATACCTTTATTTCTTTCCGTGAAAATAAAAAATGGTCGGTGCCCAAGAATTTTGGAGAACGGTTGAATACGCCGGAAGATGATGATTCTTTCGATATTTCGCCGGACGAAAGGTTTTTATTTATTTACAGGAATGATGATGTTTACTGGACAGAAACACAAAACGTGATAAAATGATATTTAAAGGATTCTCAGAAACAGGAATAGTGTTTCTGAAAGATTTGGCCGCGAATAACAAAAAAGAATGGTTTGAACAAAACCGGCATGTTTACGAAGAATATATTTTAACCCCATTGAAGCAGTTGGCAACAGATTTGCAGCTGACATTAAAAAGCATTGATACTGAGATTGAAACCACCCCGGCAATAAATAAAACCATTTCTAAAATTTACCGCGACACCCGTTTTTCGTCCGATAAATCTCCGTTTCGTACCATACAGTGGCTGTCGTTTAAACGACCTGCAAAGACCTGGGGAAATGTACCTGAATTTTACTTCTACTTTACTCCTGAGAAATACGAATACGGCATGGGATTTTATTCGGCTACCCCGCAAAATATGGAAAGAATACGGAGTACTATTCTTTATTATCCTGAAAAATTTGAACAGATAATCGATGCTTATAGAGCACAAGATGTTTTTGTGCTGGAAGGAGAAAGCTATAAAAAAGCCGTTCCTAATTCGTTACCCGAAAAGTTTCAGGAGTGGATTCAGAAAAAGAACCTGTATTTGAAATGCGAAAAAGAAATGGATGAAAACTTTTTCTCAGTTGGGCTAAAAGAGGTTTTGGAGAAAGCGATTACCACGAATGTCGAACTGTATCAGTTTTTAATAGAAAGTATCTCTTAAAATTCTCTAACATTTGCAAAATAGAAAACTTGGTTACAGTTCAGTTTTGAAGATAGAATTTTTATTTTTTAGAGGGAATTGCATCCAACACCAGCGATGCAGCCCCGAGCAAGGCACTGTTATCAAGTGTTGAAACTTTGATTGTAAGTGATCGATACAGTCGCTGAAAAGCAAATTCGTTTTGAAGAACCGTGTGCATTCCTTCTTCAAAAAACGGAAAGGAACGACTTACCGAACCTCCCAGGATAATTGCCTCAGGAGCCAGTGCGTATAAAATATTGGCAATGGCCCGCCCAATGTGAATGCCCAATTCATAAAATAATTGTTTAGCCTCAGCATTTCCTGATGCTGCTTTTTCTGCTAACATTCCACCCTGTCTTTCACTAAAGAACTGTCCACTGGCGTAGGCTTCCACAATGCTGTCTCTGTAATAAATCATTCCAAATTCGCCGGCCCCGCAATACCTCCCGGAGTATAAATGATCGTTGATAACAATTCCAGCACCCATCCCGGTTCCCATTGTCAGTCCAACAAAATCGTGAAATGGCTTTCCTTCACCAAAATATTTTTCACCAACTGCAAAACAGTTGGCATCGTTATTTACGAAAACCGGCTTTTTAAAATGATTTTCCAGAACTGATTTTAATGACACACGGTCCCACGAAGGAATATTTACCACATCCAACACTTCGTTCGTTTCAAGATCTACCAAGCCCGGAACCCCGATTCCAATTCCTGCAACTTCGTCGCTAAAAACCTCCGAAGTGGCATCAGATAAAGCGGAAATCACCACTTCTTTGTTTTGGTCAAACGGGGTAGGGCAATTATACTCTTTCAGAATCACTCCATCTTCGATTAGCGCAGCTCCTATCTTGGTCCCTCCAACATCAACTCCAATTATTTTCATATTAATATTTATTTCTTTTTTCTTCCTCCGAGCAGCTCTGAAAGTTTGAATGTTTTATTATTTACCAGTGGTTTTGCCCAGAAACTAATGCTCAGGATATAACCCAGTGTTACGAAAATAAAAAGCATCCCGATTTTAAGAGTAAACAAGTCAGCCAGCCCGCCAATAAGTATTTGTACAATCGCACCGCCGGCAATCCCACTCATAAGAATCCCGGCAAAAGAACCGTGATGTTTGGCCACCGAGTTCAATCCCAGCGAAACCACTGCCGGATACATTATTGAAAGGAAGAATCCTGAAATTGGGAAAGCCCACAAAGCGAGCTGTGCGCCTCCAAATAATCCGAGAGCAACCGAAATCATTGCCAAAACAACGAAATAGCGAAGTACAATTTTGGTGTCAAATAATTTAAATAGCAGCAAGCCAAGAATTCCTCCCACTGTCATCAATCCCCAGAAATAGGAAACTGCATCGGCACCAGTTGTGTCTGCATTAATGCCATGATAATTCTGAAGAAATTTCGACATCCAGTAAGAGATTCCCTGCTCGGTTCCAACATAGCAGAACATTCCGATAAAAAACAGGATCACGAATTTGTTTTTAAATAGTTCCACAAAACTGGCTTTCGACCCCACCTTTTCGTCTTCATTCAACTCAACATGCGGAAACCTGATAAATATAATCAGGACGATCATGAGCAATCCAAGCAGAGCGAACACCCAGTAAACCGACACCCACGATAACGATTCAGGAACCAGGCCGCTCATTAGTTTGATAAATGGTTTTTCCAGGTTGCCTTGGTTAATGTTTGAAACCAGGTAGGAATACATTTGCGGACTGATAAACGACGCCAAACCAAAAATGAGCTGAGCAAGTACTGAATTAAAGGCAAAATGTTCTTCTCCACCCGAAACCCGTAACAACGGATTGATCACCACCTGCAGGGCTGCCATTCCGGTTCCGATAGTAAAAAGCGAAATCACAAATACATTGAACCCCGGTTTGATGGCAAAAACGATCGCTCCGGCAAAAGCCAAAGCAAAAGCCAGGATCATCATCTTTTTCTCGCCCCATTTTTCAACCAGTAATCCTGATGGAACTGACATAACTCCATACGCGATGAAAAACGCAAACGGAAGGAATCCTGCCATGGTTTCGGTAAGATTAAAACCTTGCGAAACATTCGGATTCAGTGCTCCCAGGATGTTGGTCATGAATGATATAATAAAGAAGGTGAGCAGGATGAGGCCAACGATAACAAGATTTCGTTTCATCAGATTAGATTTAAATGAGGTTTATAAATTTATCGATTCTCTGTCGATCAAACAAATGGTATTTGGATGCAGCCATAAAAAGGATGCAGGGAGCTGGCTGTTGATCTTTCCCCTCATTAGTTGCTGAGCCATTTCTGATTTTCCTGAACCTGTGATGAGGATCAGAATATTTTTTGAATGAAGGATATCAGCCATGCCGAGTGTCAATCCGTAAGACGGTTTTTGCTTCATTCCCGAAGTCATTTTGTGCTTGAGTGATGACGGAGACAGTTCTGTAACATGGCACTGAGCCTGCAAAAATTCAGCAGGTTCATTCAATGCCAGGTGCCCGTTACTTCCAAGACCGAGAATACAAAGATCGATTGGGCCTTCTTCAGCCAGAAAAGAAGAAATTCGGTTACACTCCTCCTGTGGATTTTCGGGATTACTTTTAAATCCGATATAACGTTTCCCTGAAATTTGCAAAGGACGAAGCACATGTTCCTGAAGGTACGTTTCACAACTTCCTTTTTCTTCAGGTTCAATGCCTCCCCATTCATCCAGTTTTATGACTCTCATTTTCGAAAATCTCTCCGGGGTGTTGTGATAATTTTCTGCAAGCATTTTATACACGCCGGTTGGACTATTACCGGTAGCCGCACACAAAAGAAGATCAGGCTTTGCTTCCAGTAATTGCATGACGTTTTCATTTGCAATTCGACTGAGTTCGTTGTATGAGTTTACAAATTTGATTTGCATCTTATTTGGTTAAAAGAAAAGAGGAAGGAGAAAATCCCCCTTCCTGATGAAATATGTTTAGTTTAAGAATCGGATCAGAGTTTTAACTCGCCCCAACCTTTTCTGTATTCACGTTTAACAAACTGGTTTGCTTGTTCGAAATTGGTGATCCGCATGTTTTCGCCATCCCATTTATAATTGATATATCGACCCGGGAATTCAAATCGCTCCATTTCGCCATATACCGGGTCCATCACTTTTACCTTGTTTCGTATGTCGAAACTACGCAGTACCAGGTTCCCCATCAGAACAGTTTCAGTAAGCGGGCCCGCATATCCCTCGAAAGGTGAATCTACCTCTGCTTTTCCGTAACCTGCGATACAGGCATCAATCCACTGCCAGTAATGACCGTCCATGTCACCTTCAACTCGTGGATATTTTTTCGGAACGTTTACAACTTCATTGAGTTTCAACGGGAGTAATACAGGAGCGCGGCCTCCCCAGCCACAGGCTGCTTTTCCTTTGTTTCCAATAAACAAAGTACTTCCTTCGTAATCATTCAGTTTTGTATAATCTCCTAGTATGTCATTCATATTTCCGTCGCCATCCAGTTCTGCCGGGCGTTCGGGTGTTATTCCGCCGTCCATCCAGTACAAATCCATGTTTTTACCGTTTTTGAGCTTGTATCTGAATTTGAGTGAACTCGATACCGGGCCACTTTCCGGAAACTGTGCTTCAGAGAAGATGCCATCGTAAATAGTACTGGCACTTCCTGAGACTTCGTACGGATAACCCAGTTCGAGAAGTTTGAAAGGCGGGCCCATGATGTGGCAACCCATGTCTCCGAGTGCACCGGTACCGAATTTCCACCAGCCACGCCAGTTAAAAGGAACCAGGTTTTCGATGTAATTGGTTTCCTGCGCGGTTCCGAGCCACAAATCCCATTTTAGTTCTTTTGGAATTTTAGCACCTGATTTTGGCCATGGAATTCCCTGAGGCCAAACAGGGCGGTCGGTCCAGCAATATACTTTTTCGATGTCGCCAAGAATTCCGGCTTCAATCCATTCGCGCAAGGTGCGCATTCCTTCGGTGGAAGCTCCCTGGTCGCCCATTTGAGTTACTACCTTGTATTTTTTAGCTGCCTCGGTTAGTATTCGAGCCTCATAAATATCATGTGTCAGAGGTTTTTGCAGGTATAAATGTTTGTTGAGTTGCATGGCACTCAATCCGACCGGTGCGTGGTTATGGTCAGGAATCGCAACTGTTACTGCATCAAAGTTTTTGCTTTCCTTATCAAACATTTCACGCCAGTCGTGATAAAATGGTGCATTCGGAAATTGCTTGATCATCGGAGCAGCCATCCTGTCGTCCACATCGCACAAGTGCGAGATAACAGCGTTTCCTTTCGGAGCCCTCGCATGGACACTAATATCAGCAGCACCTTCGCCGCCACATCCAACAGCTGCAATGTACAATTTATCACTCGGGTTCACATGTCCCAGCCCGCTAACGGTGAAACTGGGTAAAATTGTAACGGCTGCTGCACCGGAGGCCGTCATTCCAACAAATTTTCGTCTTGAAATATTTTTGTTATCTGCGTTCATTTTTATCGGTTTAGAATGTTATTAAATCGGATTATTCACGCTCTTTATCAGCGGGAGTCAAAGGTCTTGTTTCCACTTTCCGGAAATACACAACGTCTGCATCGCCGTGGTTTTGCAAACCTATGTACCCGTATTCAGGACGCGGGCCGTGGAAAGGTTCAAAATCGAATTTACGTTCGGGCACCGGATCTCCTTCCTGAAAAGAAGTGACTTTTACTCCGTTAACATAAACTGTTGTATGAAGTCCGTCGAGTATGATTTCAGTAACGTTCCATTCCGGTCCGGGTTTTCCGGGTTTGGCCAGAGGCTTGGTCAGCGAATACAAAGTGCCGGTGTAATGGTACTCATCTTCGTCTGAAAGTTCGGGTTTGTTGTCAATCTGAACTTCATATCCGTAAAACACGGGCATCCATTCTTCGTAAGGTTCAATCGGGACACGAATAAAAATTCCGGAGTTGCTGTTCTCGTCACGCATTTTCCATTCCACGCGGATTACACAATTGCCGAATTTTTCGCCAGTCCAGTATAGCAGACCCATTCCACCCTGACCGTGGATCATTGCGTTTTCTACTACCATATCGCCGGGGCCAACGTGTTTCCAGCCAGTTAAATCTTTGCCATTGAAAAGCTGTTTCCATTCAGTTTGCTGGCTCTTTTCCGCAGTAAATCCCTGAAAAACTAACATTAGCAGGATGTTAAGTGTTGCGATTCTCATTAAGTTTTTAATCATTTTGATCTATTTTATTAGTTGGTATTTCAGTTCTTCAATGGACTTTCTTTCCGGAGTATGAAATGTTATTGTTTCTTTGTTTCGAATACCTTTAGTAAACAGAGCTAAATTATAAAAAGAAACAATACGAAACAATGAAACGAGAATTTTAGCTTTCGTTTTATTTTCTTATTTTTGAATACTATCAATGTCATAAAAAGAATTTTTCAGGATATGAAGAGCGATAACAATGAATATTCAACAGTAGAAAGAAGAAGAATCATTCTGGAAGAACTTGAAAAGAACAAACAGGTAAAAATGACTGATTT
Source organism: Draconibacterium sp. (assembly GCA_035399765.1). Lineage (GTDB taxonomy): Bacteria > Bacteroidota > Bacteroidia > Bacteroidales > Prolixibacteraceae > Draconibacterium. The sequence goes on from DAOPJR010000013.1 coordinate 29,001, forward strand.
GTTTCGGTTGTTTAATGTCAGTAAGGTTACGCTTCGAAAGGATCTTCAATATCTTGAAAGCAAAAATCTCCTGATTCGTTCGCGTGGAGGGGCAATGCTGCCTGTAAAAATGGCTGATGATCTTTCGGTAAAACAGCGGATGGTTTTGAATCTGAAACAAAAGAAAGCGATTGCTACGGCAGCCATTTCTATGATTGGGGAGGGTGACACAATTATTATCGATTCGGGAACAACACTTATGCAACTGGCTTGTTTGCTGGATAAGGTTCAAAATCTCACTGTCATTACAAATGCGATTGATATTGCGCTAAAACTTTCGGAGTTCGATCATTTGAAAATCATTATTCCGGGAGGTATTTTTCGCAAGAATTCGTTCTCGCTGGTGGGAGTGTTTGCCGTTGATAATTTTAGCATGTTCAGAGCCGACAGGTATTTTGTAAGCGCTGATGGCATCAATGAAGATGGTGTTTTTACTTCGAATCTCGAAGAAGGACAGCTGGCTAAACTAATTATGTCGAACGCCAAAGAAAATGTACTGCTGGTAGATTCAAGCAAATTCGACCGGATGGGTATTATTAATTATTCATCGCTTGAAAAATTTCATACACTCATCACAGATAAAGATCTTCCTAAAAAATATCATAAGATTCTTAATGAACAGGGAATCAGGGTTGTTATTGCCGATTCAATCGTTTAATCTATATATACCGTCTTACTTTTTGTTTGTATTCCCGGTATTTTTTCCCATGGATTTTTGTAAGAAACCGTTCTTCCTTCAGAATAAAAAAGTGAATGCCAACCATGGCAGCAAGTGTGAAGATGAGATGAAAAACGGAAGGTAAAATCATGGCCACACCCATAAAAAAGAGATCAAGCGATACAAAGAACGGGTTTCTCGAAAACGAAAAAATCCCTTTGGTAACGAGTGGTCCCTGGTTTTTTTCATCTAGCCCAAAACGTAGCGAATTTCCAAATCCTTTCAATGTCAGGGCAAAAAAGAAAAGGCTGAAAAGTAAAAGCACAACTCCAGCGATTTGAAGTTTTTGACAAACGATAAGAGAATCAGAAATTTCAGGGGGAAGCAGTAAAAACTCAAAATAAAAAACCGGCCGAATAATCTCGAAAAGCCACAACAAAAAAACGAGTAAGAAAACAGGGAGAAGAATTCTTTTTGCTCGGTTCTTTTCCCCGTTTTCTGAACCCGTTTGTATTCCTTTTTTTTTCAATCTCATGATCTTGGTAACCAACATTATTACCCACATAAAAAAGGAAATTAAAGGTATGCTGTTCCAATTCATGAGCTAAAAATCACTGATTTTTGGCTAAGTTACATAAGTTCCTGTAATGGAAATAAAAAACCCCGGCTTTTGGCCGGGGTAAATTTGAAGTATGTTTTTTGTTTGTCGTTAAATATTTGGGAAGGATATGCCAATCAATAATGGATAAACTTCCGGGCCACGACCATTTTTAAACAGTGAAGTCATGCTGTAATTGGCAAATATGCAGAAATCGCCAAACCCGATACGTCCTGTGAGTTCGTATTTCCACTGATTGATATTAAAACCGCTCTTAGACTTTTCTTTGTCACCTTTGTAATATTTGTATTTGGTATGCGAACCCAGGTACAAACTTCCGATTACGCCACCAGCAAGATAAAGCCTCGAACTTCCCATACGAAGTGGGGTTTTCACTTCAAGCATCAATGGAGCAGTAAGATAATTCACATGTAACTTTGATTTTTTAATGCCATTGCCATCGTTGTTGTTGGAAATTGCCCAGGGAATTGTCATGGAAGAATTGGGGTCTTTTACAACTGTGATTTGGTCGTTAAAAGCATAATCGTTAAAACTAAATCCGAGACCTGTTATCACGCCAAAGGTTTTGCGTTCGTTTTTAAAAGCAAACTCCATAAAATTCAGATTCCAGCTTAGTGATTTGCCCACATTCAAGTCCATAAAATCGCCATATCCGCTATATTGTCCGTTGTAGGCCGAGTAATCGGCACCTGTCATTACATTTACACCTACTTCAAGACCAGCCCAATGAGGATTAAACCTTCCCGACCATTTCGGGCGATTTGTGTCTTTTTCAACTCTTACATACGTTCCGTTATGTCCATCGATCACTTTAAACGTTCTTCTGCCAATACGAATATGGGTTGTATCGCCCCAGTCATCTGTAATTACTTCCACACCGTTTCCAACAGAAACTTCCACACGGTCGTTACCATCAACAACAGTAACCACATTTTTCTTTCCAACTGTTATTTTGGTAGAATCGGCCTGTGCCCAGGAGTTCATGGCTAAAACTCCGCATAAAATCAGGATCGTTAATTGTTTCATCTTATTCTGTTTTAATGTTCTGATGTTGTGACGGGCAAGGTATTTAAAAAGTTACAGACAAAAAAAAGAGATACGACAAAGCATCTCTTTTTATTGATATTTTATAGCTACTATTCTCCATCGGATGGATGTGTGGCGGGAATTGAAAACGCAAGTAATCGTGATTCGTAGTTGTATTCGGTAACTTTTCCTTCAGAATTGGTTTGATAATTAAAACGATCGTTCGACAAGTTGGCAACCAGGTTCAACCCGGCACGGGTAATTTTTTGAAGGCTGATTTTGCCTCGCAGGTTATCAGTCAGTAAATGTTCATCATCAGGAATTTCGTCGATAAACACCAGTGTCATTACCTCCATTTCTGCTTTGGGCGAAGGAACATCAATCGAAGCAGTCAATGAATGTAACATTTCCGGAACTTTCAACGGAACGCGTTCTGCCACCAGGTTTTCCGGAATGGTTCTGACCTTTGTTTCTTCACGAATACTTTTA